>NZ_DJHW01000064.1:0-30075 GCF_002433295.1 Pseudoalteromonas sp. UBA6610
TTTCTTAACTGATCGGCATTAGGCAGTTGCCGGCTTTTTTGTACCCGTTACAAATGTAACCCAAGCATGTAACTCATTCCCATTAAAATGTAATTATTGCCCACCTGAATTCCCACTTAATAAAATAACCTTATATTTCAACAAATTAAAACTGGCATCGAAATTGTAACTGAGAAAGTAACTCAGCTAAGAATAGCTGCACGATTAACCGTAATGTAAGGATGAAGTTATGAACCGCTTTAAGTTAACTATCGCTTTAGTATCATTTTGTTGTTTATTTTTATTAGCTTGCGCTACAAAAGTAAGTGCAGCAACTAACTTAGCCGTAGTAAGCAGTGTGGCTACTCAACCTAACTTACAACAAACAATCACCAATACGTTACGCACTAACCCAAACTTAGCATTAAGCGATATTCGCGTGCAGGTTGAAGACGGTGAAGTTGACCTATACGGTGAAGCGCAAACAGGTTTTCAGCGTGCACTTGCGCAAAAGTTTTTAGAAAATATGGATGGCGTTAAAATTATCCGTAATAAAATTAGTGTTATCTAATACCGCATTACAATTTTTGTTTATATAACTTATTCCTCTGCGTGGCTTGTTTCTCCAACACAAGCCGCGCTTTTTTATGCTTAACAGCACACTTTAGTATCTAAACTTCTAGCTTTAGCTCCCCTATTAAAAATAGAGCAAACACTTAGCCGCCCTTTCCCACTCTTTTAAATTAGTGACTTACTACAGCTTTGATAAAAGAATGCTATAACAAGGCTGTAAAGTTCATATAATCAGCGCATTTTTAATACCGTTGGCAACCTACAAGTGTTTGCTAATCAACCACACCATAAATAACAGTTAATAATATATGGCTTAATGCATGCAAATGCCCCATCACTTACACAAGGAAGCTAATACATGAAACGATTTATTCACTACTGTTAATCCCTCTTATTAGCCATACAGAGGAAGGTACTTTTGGCTTTGCTGCAAATGTGTCTGTATCCGGCTTTTTAGCCCAGAAATTAGTGAACGAGATATTATAAAAGTCTTTGCTGATCTGGCAGGATTAAAAGTAGGCGACAAGGTAATAGAGTCAGATAGCTGCGCTATTTCAGATTGCCCTGCTGAGGTTACAAAAATCGATGACAAAAAGCAGTGGTGAAACGCTTTTACTACTAATCAAAAATTCGATGGCAGCGAAAAGCAAATAAGTATTAACTTAAAATAAATTGATTAAAAGTATAGTTAAATTTAACCCGACTTAGCGCTTTGAAATTACTAGCAGCGCACTTTTTATGTAAAAATGCGCTGCTAGTGGGTAACTATTACTGGGCTAGTTTAAACCAGTATTAGTCGCTCATTCGCTTTGATTTGAACCCGTATTACTCCCGCCTTGTTGTTTGGGTGACTGTTGGTTTATTTTATCGCTTATCATGGCATCGAGCTTTTCACCGCCTTTAATGCCAAAATCTAACGTACGTATTGGGAATGGAATACTTATATCTGCAGCATCAAGCGCTTGTTTAACAGCGACTACGCCTTTATGGCGTACTGTCATAAAGTCTGGCTCGCCTGGGTATTTTATCCAAAACCACACCAGTAAATTAATACTACTGTCGCCAAAACCTTCTGCGTACACAGCGGTTTCATCTTTACGTATTACAAAGTCAAACTCGTTAATTTTATCAACGATAACTTCTTTGGCTTTTTCAATGTCGTCGCCGTATGAAATACCCACCGGTACTTCTATTCGTCTAACGCCTAACGTGGTGTAGTTTTTTAACACATTTCTAAATAATACCTTGTTAGGTACCAGTATTAACTGCCCGTAAAAGCTCTCTATTAGCGTGTTACGCAGGTTTATAGAATGTACCGAGCCAAATACATCGTCGGTTTCAATTACATCACCCGCTTTAAATGGCTTGCGTATTCCCATAGCAATACCGGCAATTAAGTTCTCGGTCATGTCTTGAAAAGCAAAGCCAATGGCTAAACCCACAATACCCGCACCCGCTAGTAACGATGTGACAGTGCCTTTTAACCCCATAAAATCTAAAGCGATAAATAGGCCCACACATAACACAATAACCTTAAAAATAGACGCCATTAAATCAGCAATTTGCTTAGAGTCGAGTGAGCGCCTTAATAGGTTTTTCATTAGCTGGCCGGCAAAGCGCGCTATTATTGAAAATACAATGGCTATTACCACTGCCACAATAAAGTTTGGGATGTGGCTTATTACTACATCAAACCACCCTCCGAGTTTTTCTTCGATGAGTTTTTCGGCTTCGGCTACTGAAGGTATGCTGATCATATTTTTACACCTATCTATTTTTTATCTCATTAATAGTAGGTGAAGTTAGCAAGTTTAGCGCCAGCATAAAAAAAGCCATGCAATGCATGGCTTTTTAACTCATTGTTTGCTGAGTACAAACGCTTAGTTTTGCTCGTCGCGCATAAATACAGGCTCAAGATCTTTAGTGGTTGCTTCAGGGCTAAAGTAATAACCCGCCACAGTAAACTCTTTTAATTGGCTAAGCTGTGTTACCTGGTTTTCTATAATGTAACGGGCCATCATGCCGCGCGCTTTTTTAGCGTAAAAGCTAATTACCTTATATTGACCATTTTTGCAGTCTTTAAAATGCGGGGTAATAATTTGCGCATTGAGTGCTTTTTTATCTACTGCTTTAAAGTACTCGTTTGAAGCAAGATTAACGAGGTATTGTGCGTCTTGCGCTTTTAATTCCTCATTTAATTTATTAGCAATAATGCTACCCCAAAATTCATACAAATTTTTCCCGCGAGGGTTATCAAGCTTAGTGCCCATTTCTAGGCGGTAGGCTTGCATTAAATCAAGCGGTTTTAGCAAGCCGTATAAACCCGAAAGTATACGTAAATGGCTTTGCGCATAATCGAGGTTAGCTGCAGTGAGTGTTGCGGCATCTAAACCACCGTACACATCGCCGTTAAAGGCTAGTACCGCTTGTTTAGCATTACTTTGTGTAAATGGTTGCGACCATTCGCTAAAGCGCGCAGAGTTAAGCCCTGCAAGCTTATCGCTAATTTTCATTAGGCTGCCAATTTGCGCTGGAGTTAGTTCACGGCATACTTTCATGAGCTCTTCGCTGTGCTCTAGTAATTCAGGTTGAGTGAACTTATCTGTTGCGGGTGGCGTTTCGTAATCAAGATTTTTTGCTGGTGAAATAACAGTGATCATAGTTAGCTATTGACTTGTAATTTATTTAATGTCAATTTCAACATTAAATGAGACGAAAAGCACGTTTTGTTTATAAAATACCATTGAAAATTAATCGCAATGGCCTAAATCCTACCTTAATAAATCATGCATCGTCGTTTTTCTATTGATAAGGACATAAGACCTATCAAGCATTGTCACACTGTTGCAGTATTGAATACTTATATTAAGGTAGTTTAGATTTTCTTTTAACTTGCTTGGAATGAGGAAGGCAAATGACTAGCGCTCTACAAAGGCTAAAACAACATTCATCTATCGTAGCCGACACTGGCGATATTGAAGCGATCAAAAAGCATCAACCAGAAGATGCAACCACAAACCCGTCGCTTTTATTAAAAGCGAGCGAGATTGAAGCTTACAAGCCTTATTTAGATAAAGCTTGGAGCTATGCAAAAGAAACAGAGCAAGATGCAGCTAAACAGCTTGAACTTGCATGTGACTACTTTGCCGTATTACTTGGTAAAGAAATTAGCGAAATTGTACCTGGTTATATTTCTACTGAAGTAGATGCTCGTTTATCATTCGACACCCAAGCAACTATTGATAAAGCACATACCCTGCTTAGCCTTTATGAAAAAGAAGGTGTAAGCAAAGACAAAATTTTAATTAAAGTTGCGTCTACATGGGAAGGCATTAAAGCGGCCGAACAGCTAGAAAAAGAAGGGACTAAATGTAACCTGACTTTATTATTTAGCGATGCTCAAGCGCGTGCATGTGCCGATGCAAATGTATTTTTGATCTCGCCATTTGTTGGCCGTATTTTAGATTGGCACGTAGCAAATGGTATGGAAAAACCAACCGATCCGCTACAAGATCCAGGTGTTCAATCTGTACGTAGCATTTTTGAGTTTTATAAACGCCATGATTACAAAACCGTTGTTATGGGCGCAAGCTTCCGTAACACTGGCGAAATTATTGCGCTTACAGGTTGTGACAAGCTAACGATTAGCCCTAACCTACTAGAAGACTTAGGCAATTTAGAAGGCGCAGAAGAGTACTTACTACAAAGTGATATTCCTAAAGAGCCAAAGCCTGCTCCACTTACTGAGTCACAGTTCCGCTGGTTACATAACCAAGATGCAATGGCAACTGAAAAACTAGCTGAAGGTATCCGCTCATTCGCAGATGCACAAGAGCAGCTAGAAGCACGTTTTAAAGCAATGTAATACGCGCTAATTATGTATTAAACGCCGCACCTGCGGCGTTTTTTTATGCCCTTAATATAATCCGCACTGCTTTATACTAACCTGCCACAGCATGCACCATTGCCTACACAGCTAAATAACTAACTTTTAATATTTTTTATTTATTTTTTCTATCTAAAAATAACGCGGTCAATAAAGCTAGTTAGTATTAAACTTCATCAATGCATCACATACTTGTAACAAATTCGTCACTTTTTTATTCTATTTTAGCTAGGCCTGTGGTATAGGTATTCTCGAGGTTCACTAAAATCAATAGGAGATAGTCATGGATAGCCTAAACGATATATTAGAGATATTAGAAGGTCCTGATACAACAAGAAAAACCTCTCAAAAGAATAAAAAAAGAAAGTGGCGCGAGATTGAGGCCATAAAAGACAAACAACGGTTACGTAAAGAACTACAGGAGTTAGACTTTTTTACAGACAGCATTGAAATTGATGAGCTAGATTTTTAATTTCAAACTCATTGCGCTCAATTAGGCAATTTATTTTGCGGCAGGAAAACCGTATCGATAGTAAAGCTAACGCCAGGTTTTACCCCTTCAAAATAATTGATAATTATTGCGCATGGGCATTAATACACAATAACTAAGCAAAAGGCTTTCATGATACGAAAGCCTTTTTTAATATATCAATTAAACCTGCCAGTTAATAGGCGTATCGCCTTGGGCTTGTAATAACTTATTTGTTTGTGAAAAGTGCTTACAGCCAAAAAAACCACGATGCGCAGAAAGCGGCGATGGGTGAGGCCCTTTTAAAATATGATGGCGAGCGCTGTTAATATTTTTACCTTTTTTTTGCGCATGAGCGCCCCATAAAATAAACACCACTCCTTTGCAGTGTGCATTTATATGGGCTATCACGTTATCGGTAAATTGCTCCCACCCTAAATGTTTATGCGAATGCGCTTGGCCTTGCTCAACCGTGAGTACCGTATTGAGTAAAAACACGCCCTGCTCTGCCCAGCTTTGTAAGTAGCCATGGTCTGGTATTTCAAAACCGGGAATATCCGTTGCCAATTCTTTGTACATATTTTTTAGCGACGGCGGTAACTTTTTAACCTCTGGCAACACAGAAAAACATAAGCCATGGGCTTGGCCTTCTCCGTGGTATGGGTCTTGGCCTAAAATAACCACGCGAATATTGTTAAGGGCTGTCGCTTCAAAGGCGCTAAATACTTGCTCTTTGGGTGGGTACACAGCAACACCTTCGACACGGCGTTTTGCTACATGATCTAATGTTTGCTGCATATAAGGTTGCTGTAATTCATATTCTAAAAAGGCTGGCCAATCGCTCATTGTATACTCTTAATTTGTTTGCGTGATGCGTCTATTTTATCACACATATTTGCCAGTCCATCTAGCATGCGCGGCGTAAAACGATGTAATAAATCGGCATTTACACGTATAAATTGATCATGTTTTACAGCGGGGACTTCTGGCCATTTTTGCCAATTAATTTTAGGTTGTGGCTTATCGGCTTGTTCATCAGGAATAATAATAATCTGTGGTTTTTTAATCACCACGTTTTCAATACTTATTTGCGGGTAGTCGGTTGGGCTGTGTGCAAATACATTGCTTACATGACATGTTTCTATAAGCTGGTTTATCCATGTGTTTTCACTTACCGTCATCATTGGCTCTGGCCATAATTGATAAAAACCAGTTAATATTTTTTTGCTTTGCTGCTGCTTTTTAATTTTTTTGAGCTTAGTAATAAATGCGTTTGCTACTTGCTTGCTTTGCTCAATACGCCCTGTAAATTTTCCAAAAGCAATCAGCTCGTTTGCAACTTCTTCTATTTTTTTGGGATCACTTAAATGTATTTTTATACCAAGGCGTTTAATTTGTTCTAAATCTTCACTTTGATTACCGCTTTTCCAACCAATCACTAAATCGGGTTTTAGCGCTAATAATTTTTCAAGAGAAATACCATAGTAACCACCAATGCGTTCAATACTTTTAGCTTCATTTGGGTAATCAGCGTAATCAACAGTGCCAACAATATTACTTCCCGCACCTATAGCAAATAGGTTTTCTACTATATGCGGTGCAAGTGCTACAACGCGCAGTTTATCTGGCGCAGCTGTATCACTGGCCACGGCACTGCCCCCAGAACACAATAACAGTAGTGCAATAAAAAACGCTTTATACATTAGTAATCAAACCCTTCTAGTGCTTTTATACCCGAGTCGAAGGCGTGTTTAACATTGCGCACTTCGCTTACAGTATCGGCAAGGTCTGTTAACGTGCGGTGCGCTGCGCGACCTGTAATAATAACCGATTGCATGGGAGGGCGATTATTTAGCGCGTTTACTACCTCATCTAAATCAATATAACCGTAAGTCACCATGTAGGTAAGCTCATCTAGTAATACTAAATCAATACTGCTATCTGCAAGCATACGCTTTGACTCTTGCCACGTTGCTTGCGCGGCTGCGGTGTCGGCTTCTTTGTTTTGCGTATCCCATGTAAAACCGGTATTCATAACGGCAAATTCAACCCCTGCGCCTTGTAATAAGTTACGCTCTCCACACTCCCATGTGCCTTTAATAAACTGACAAACAGCGGCTTTTTTACCATGCCCTACGCAGCGAGCAACCACACCAAAGCCTGAGGTGGATTTACCTTTACCATTCCCCGTAATTACCTGAAATATCCCTTTAACATCTTGCGCAGCAGCCACGCGTGCATCTACCTGCTCTTTTACTTTTTGTTGGCGCTGCTGGTGCTTATCGTTATTTGTATCCGTCATTATTATCTCCTTCATAAATCGATATAATGTGTTGTATGTTCAAATGCGCCTCGCACATAGTGGCCAAGCGCTCTAGTTGTTGCTCGCGGTGCGCTACAATACTCACAGGTTGTATAGTTGCATCGCTTTTTACCCACTTTAAAATTTGCAGTGTGGCAGCGGGTTCATCAAACAAGCCATGTAAATAAGTACCAGCAATGGCATTGTCGTCACTAATAAAGCCATCGTTTTCAAACCCATGAGGGTGCGCATTAAAGGTTAAAAATGGCTTATTAAGTGCTGCGCCTTCACTAATGCCGGCATGAATTTCGTAGCCGCTACACGGTGTTTGCAAATCATTTAACTGCATAGCCGCCGTTACTTTAGTGAGTACTTTTTGGGTGCTTAGAGTGGTATCAAAGTCACTTAATGCAAGGCCTTTAACACGTTTTAATGACGATTCAACCCCCATCGGATCAGCAATGCCATTTCCCAACATTTGCATACCACCACAGATACCCAATACTTTGCCACCATAGCGTAAGTGGCGCTTTATTTGTGTATCCCAGCCTTCATTTTTTACAAAACTTAAATCACCCAGCACGTTTTTACTGCCAGGAATAATAATCAGATCAACCGGTGGGATCGCGTGTGTGTGGCGTACATAATTTATATTAATATTTGGGTGCAGCCGCAATGCATCAAAATCGGTATGGTTACTAATATGCGGCAATAAAAGCACGGCTATATTAATGGTGGCAGTCGTCACCGTGTTATCTATTGCTACAGCATCTTCGGCATCAAGTGCTAAATCATGCAAATAAGGCAGCACTCCAAGCACTGGTTTTTTTGTGTAGCGCTCAAGCCAATCTAGCCCACTTTGTAGCAAGCTTATATCGCCTCTAAAGCGGTTTATAACAAAGCCTTTTACGCGCGCTTGCTCGGATTCGCTTAATAGCGCAAGTGTGCCCACTAAATGCGCAAACACACCGCCTTTGTCTATATCGGCAATAATAATGACAGGGCAATCTACCGCTTCTGCGTAACCCATATTGGCAATGTCGTTCTCGCGTAGGTTTATTTCTGCGGGGCTGCCTGCGCCCTCAACCAATAATAAATCGAACTGCTTTGCTAGGCGTTTATGCGAGGCAAGCACTGCATCCATCGCAACCTGTTTATAGTTATGATAAGCCCCTGCCTCCATATTACTAATGGCTTTTCCATGTATAATGACTTGTGCCCCCGTATCACTATTGGGTTTGAGCAATATGGGGTTAAAGTCGTTTTGAGGCTCTACTTTAGCGGCTATAGCTTGCAAAGCTTGCGCACGGCCTATTTCGCCCCCCTCTTTTGTAACCGCGCTATTAAGCGCCATATTTTGCGGTTTAAAAGGCGCGACCTTTACACCTTGCTTTGCAAACACTCTACAAAGCGCAGCGACTAAGGTGCTTTTTCCGGCATCTGACGTAGTGCCTTGAATCATTAAGGTTTTCATCAGCACTATGCCTTTGCTTTTCTAAAAAAGAGTAAGCTTAAAAAAAATACGCTACCCATAGCTGCTGTAATTACCCCTACAGGGAGCTCTTGGTTTTTAAGTAATGAGCGCGAAAGCACATCGACCCACACCATAAACGTGCCGCCCACTAAGCTAGTAATTAGTAAGCCAGCAGTACTGCCCTGAGATATAAAAAAGCGCACTATGTGCGGCACCATTAAACCTACAAAACCAATACCGCCACATAGGGCCACCAGCACGGCCGTTATTAACGAGCTCAATACCAACATTAAAATTCTAAAACGGTGCACACGGACCCCAAGCGTTATCGCGCTTTCATCGCCAAGAAGCAGCGCATTTAACTGCCTTTTAAAGCTCAGCATAAAGCTAATACACACCACTATAACCACGCATGGCAACCATAACGTGGCCCATTGTGCGCGGGCAAAGCTGCCTAACGTCCAAAATAAAATACCAGCCACTGCTTGCGGGTCACTCCAATACAGCAATAAACTTGTAAATGCGCTAAATAAAAACGACAGTGCCACCCCCGCTAGCAACATTGACTCTACTTGCGACCTTTTTTGCCGCCCAGCAATAAGTATCAATAAGCCCATTGCTAAAAAGCTCCCTAATAAGGCAGCAGCCGATAACATAAACCCTGCACTAATACCCGCAACAGCCATAAGCAGTACGACCCCAAACGACGCGCCTGACGATATGCCAAATAAATACGGATCAGCGAGCGGGTTACGGGTAACCGTTTGTAAAATAAGCCCTGCAATAGCCAAACCTGCGCCCGCCATAAAGGCAAGTAAGGTACGAGGTAACCTAAGCTCATAAATAATACGCGCGTTAAAGGAGCCCTCCCCTGCTGATAAAACCCCTGTGAGCACATCACTTAACGGCGTATCTGCGGCGCCAAAACTCAGTGCGTTAAAAAGGCTGCCCAGTGCAATTAACACGGCTGCTATAAATATTGTCCACTGGTTTATTTTTGTTATATCCATTTAATTAATAGCCATAAAAGTAAGTGATATGAGGAATAGTTTGATCATTTTCTGTGCGCTGTGGGTGGCGAGTTACGCGCGCACATACCCCAAAAACATCCGCTAGCATGTCCTCACTAAGTACCTGCGCAGGCGAGCCTGTATGTGTTATTTTACCTTTATTAATAACCACCAGCTCATCGCACATAGCGGCTGCTAAATTTAAATCATGAAATGAGGCAAACACAGTAACCCCTAGCGATTTTGCCAGTTCCATCACTTGTATTTGGTATTTAACATCTAAATGGCTGGTTGGCTCATCCATGATGAGTAATTGCGGTTGCTGCACTATAGCGCGGGCAATCAATGCACGTTGCTTTTCGCCCCCCGAAAGCGATTCAAAATTTTGCTTACACTGTTGCTCAAGCCCTACGGTTTTTATTGCCTGTGTAATTTTTTGTTTGTCGCTGTGGGTGGTGGCGCTAAATAATGATTTATGAGGTGTAAGCCCAAGGGCAACCACATCAAATAATGTTAGGTTAAATTGCGCAGGCGTTTCTTGTAGAACTACAGCAACATATTTTGCGTAGTCTTCACTTTTAAGCTGCCAAATATCCTGCTGATTAAAGGTAACGTTACCAGCGGTCGGTTTATTAAAGCGATACAAACAGCGCAGTAAGCTCGACTTACCCGCCCCATTTGGGCCAATTAACCCAATAAACTTACCCTTAGCTATGTGTAAATTAATATTGTTTAAAATGGCGTGATCATCGACTTCCCACGACACATTTTGAACGTTTAATAAGGGTGTATTTGGCGCTAATGTAGTTTGCAAAAGTGAGTCCTTGGAAAGCGTGCACTCACTAACACACAGCTAAAAGACTAGTGCATCAATAAAAATGAGTTTACCCGCTCGTTAAAAAAGTATACCAATCTAGAACTTCTCATGCTGATTGATATGTCTCATTTGTATCTGACTTAAAGCGTGGTGCTAATTACAGTTACGGGAATAGTTGAGGAATTTCACCCCATTCCAAATGAGGGTCTATTATGGGCGGGTAAGTAAATAATTTAAAGCAAAAAAAACCGCGCTCATTAGAGCGCGGTTAATAAAGGGAGTGTTTAAGCAACGCTTAAAACTTGTATTCCATACCTAGGCCAACGTAGTCTTGGTCAACATTGTTGTCCATATCAAAGCTTGAGTAAAAACCAAATACTTTAATGTTTTTATTAAACTTATGATCAACACCTACAGAAACTGCCGTTTTGTCGTCGCTGTCATCAAAGTCCATTGCTTGGTATTGCACTTTAAACGTGTTTTTGCCCATGCTGTAGGCTGCGTTTAATAAATAGCCGTCAGCTTCTGCGCTACCGTCTACTTTTTCTTGAGTTTGATACATAGCGCCTAATTTAAAGCTCTCTACTTTACCTTGAATTGACGCACGCACTACATCGTAGCCATTTACTTCGCTATCGGCTGCAACCGAGGCGTATACCGCACTCTTTTTAAGTGCAGAGTCACCGTAGGTAACCGCCATTGAATAGCCGTTATCTGCATCTACGTCATCTTCGGCAACAAATGTAGCAAGTACTTTAAAGCCTTCGTAGCTTTTAGATGTATAAGTGATTGAATCACCTAGGCGGTTTTCACCTTTAAAGACATTTTTAATATCGCCTTCAAGGTCATTAAATAAATCTAACTTACCTTGCGATTGTTTAAGCGCTGTATCGTTACGACCCACAACAACTTGACCATATGCACCTTTTAAACCTACATACTGGTTACGTGCAGAAATATTGTCGTCGTTATCACCTTTAGAGTCAGCATCAGATACATCAACTTGAAACTCAAACTTATAAACCGCTTCTAATCCATCAGTAATCTTTTCAGACCCTTTTAGTCCAAAGCGAGATGCATTACTTTTAATTTCAGTGAAAGACCCTTCGCCATCATCAGACGATTGCACAGTAACATTCGCTTTACCGTATACATCAACGTCTGCAAACGCGCTAAAAGATAAACCACTTACTAGTGCAACACATAAGCTCGATTTTACAAAATTCATGTTATTTCCTCGATAATCACAAGACTAATTTTTAAAACAGCTGCAGTTTGTCACCGTTAAATGACAGATATATTACAAAGGAAACATTTTTGTCTTTTTATTTTAATAAAAGTGTCTAAATTCTGAAAACAAACCGACATGAATATTTAATAAACAAAATTGTACCTATTCAACCTCATTAAAAATCATAGTCGGTATTTAGTGTTCATCAACAGGCTGATAAGCATTTATTTTAGGTAATAAGTTAATCAGGGTTTCTATTAGCTCTTTTTGTTCGTTGTCTCTGTGGTAGGCCACAAAAATATCACGCGAAGTATGTTCTACGTCTTTTACATGAAACAGCTCACCCTTTTCTAGGTGAGATTCAACAAGTACCTCGGGGATAAACGCACTGCCGCCACACTGAAGAATTAAATCAAGTGCAATACGCCCCGTACTGGTTCTAAAATAAGGCGGCGTTTTACCGGTAAATTGGCGCGCATGCCATAGTGAAAACGTAGTACCCCAATCAACATATACATATTGGTTATCAAAAAAGTTCTCGTTAGTGGCCGTGTCATAGCCACTAACCGGAATAATTGGCAGCTCGCAAATTCGCTCTACCACAAGCTCGTCTACTTTAGGGGGGTCAAATAAAATGGCTAAATCAAGCGTACGTTCTAATAATAACCGCGTGCTTTCTTGTTGGGCTTTAACCTCTGCGACCAACGAGACCCCAGGCATAGCCGACACAATATTAGTAATGCCAAATTGTAAAAACGCATCCCATATATTAGGTGTACCCGCTAAACTTATTTGCTTGTGCATGTTATCGGCAAGTGCCACATCGACTTTGGCACGCTGCATGCCAGTGATGATCATTTTAGCGTGCGGAAGCAATCGCTCTCCTGGCGCCGTTAATTGAATATTGTTACGCTGGCGAATAAACAAGTTTACACCCAACCCCTGTTCTAATTGGCGAATTCGAAAGCTTACTGCCGATTGAGTGATATACAGGTTTTCAGCCGCTTTACCAAAGTGACGCGTGCGCACAACCTCTACAAATGTTTTTAATAAATCTATATCCAATTTTTTATCCTCACGATAAAAATAACTTGTTTAATAAATTGTCAAACTTGCATCATACTCCAGCAATAAACAGGGTATGAGGATACAGTTATGAGCAACGATATTTCACTACTTCGCCAAGCGTTTGTTAGCCAACGTCAATTTTATGATGATCAAAACTTTCCTCGCGGGTTTAGCCGCAGCGGAAACTTCACCTTATTAGAAGCCAGCATATTAGAACAACACGGCGTTGTACTAAAAGGGCTTTATAATAAAACTTTAGCACCCCAAAATACGATACAAGAGCAATTTGTTGACGTAGTTTGTGGCAGTAAAGAACCTACAAACCCAATCGAAAAAGCCTGGGTTAAATATTTAAAACTAACAACCTGTAAAACCAAGTTTCATACTCTTTTTGGCCGTTCAAAAATGTCAGGGCCGGTACCAATAAGCCAAGACGATTATAGCGAATCAGATAGCGTATAAGCCTCTAAGATATTTGCTTTTTTGCGTTTTAACAGTTACAACTTGTATAAGCAAATACTTTTGCAAAATATCAAACAAGGTTGTTACGTGACGCGAAAAATACTCATAGTTGAAGATACGCCTACTATAGCGCGTGTGCAAAAGCATATCGCGCTTAAAGCAGGTTACGAAGTAGATATAGCCGAGTCTTTAGCGGCAACAAAAGAGCTAATAAAACACAATAGCTACTTTTGCGCTGTTGTTGATTTTATCCTTCCCGATGCTCCTGCCGGTGAGGCGATTCCGTATACTATTAATGCCGACATTCCCACCATAGTAATGACAGGCAATATAGATAAACAAACTCGCGACACGGTAGAAAAATACCCAATAATTGATTACATAATCAAAGAAAACAAACAGGCTTACCAATACCTAGAAAAACAACTAAGCCGTTTACCACGTAACGAGAACGTAAAAGTGTTGGTCGTCGACGACTCAACCTCTACCCGTAGATACATTTGCAGTTTACTAAAGCGCCATAAGTATCAAATACTCGAAGCAAAGGACGGCAAAGACGCGCTAGAGGTACTTGAAAGCCAAAAAGACGTGTCTGTTATTATTACCGATAACGAAATGCCAAACATGAATGGTGATGAGCTATGCGCCGAAATTCGCCGGCTTTACAGTAATGATGAAAAAGCCATTATCGGTATTTCAGGTGCTGACTCGTCAGCATTATCGAGCCTATTTTTAAAAAATGGTGCCAACGACTACCTTCATAAACCCTTTAACAGCGAAGAGTTTTACTGCCGACTAAGTCAAAACGTCGACATGCTTGAGCAAATAGCAACAATTAAACGCCAAGCAAATACCGACTACTTAACAAACCTGCCTAATCGTCGCTACTTTTTTGAAGAGTCGAGTAAGTCTCTCAAGTATTTAAAAAAATCGAATCAAGATGGTGCGCTCGCCATGCTTGATATAGACCATTTTAAATCGATTAACGATACATACGGTCACGATTCAGGCGATGAGGTTCTCAAAGGGTTGGCGGTGTGTTTTAAAAAGTACTTTGAAAAGCAGCTAGTCGCTCGCTTAGGCGGTGAAGAATTTGCCGTTTACTTTACTGATGCAACCACAGCGCAAGCGCTAAAACGCCTTGAAGGATTTAGGCAATTTATAGAGCTTAATAGCCAAGAGTTTAGCCAAGAAAAAATTAAATTTACAATTTCTATTGGTTTTGCAAGCGGCCCTATTTACCAAATAGATGAGTTACTTAAACAGGCCGATTTAAAGCTGTATGATGCAAAAGAAACCGGCCGTAATAAAGTAATAAGCTAAACCTTAACGCTGCTTTATAGCAACTTGCTTAAACTATTATTGCGCATAGGTATTAAACTTCGGCGGCGGTTACAGCCGCTTTTTTACGCTTACGCGATTGATGATAAGAGTCCCAGGTAAATATAGCCAGCGCACTCCAAATACAGGCAAACGTAATCACCCGCTCTGCATCAAATACTTCATCGTAAAACACCACAGCAAGCATAAACATTAAACTTGGCCCTATGTACTGAAAAAAGCCCAATGTTGTGTACTGCAAACGCTTGGCCGCTCCGGTAAAGCAAAGCAGCGGCAACGTAGTAATAATACCGGCACTAATTAACAGCGCATTGGTATGCCAATCGTTTAGGGCTAAATCGGAAGTAGGCGTTGGTGCCATTACCCACCAGTAAATTAATGCAACCGGCAGTAAAATTAGGGCTTCGAGTAAAATGCCTGGTAGCGCTTCAACAGGTAACTTTTTACGCAGTAAGCCATAAATAGCAAAAGACGTGGCAAGCGAAAACGCCACCACCGGAAACGAGCCAAAACTGACCAATTGCAATACTACGCCCGCAAAGGCTAAAAACACTGCAAACCCTTGTAACTTTCGCAGCCGCTCGCCTAAAAATAGCATGCCCAACAGCACATTAAGTAATGGGTTTATGTAATACCCTAAACTGGCATCGAGCATATGGTTATTATTAACCGCCCAAATAAACAGCCCCCAATTAAAACCCAATATAGAGGAGGTAAGTACTAACATTAAAATAATTTTTGGCTGGGCAACTATGCGTTTAACCTTATCCCAGTATTTAAACACACTGACCACAAGTACTAAAAAAACCACAGACCAGACAACACGGTGAGTTAAAATTTCAAAAGCAGAAACATGCTGTATTTGTTTGAAATAAATAGGCGCTAAGCCCCACATTAAAAAAGCTAAACAGGCAAAAATACCGCCTTTACGCTGCTCGTTTGCAATCGACATACATACTACTTATTCATACTAAAAGGCCGACAGTTTATACCAATTTGTGCTATTAAGTGATTTATTTTGCGGAAAGTAAAGCTCAGCGCAGGGCAAAGCTTTTTATTTTAGCTGTACGTAATTAGCAGCTTTACCCTACTAAATACGTACCTGTACCAAAGGCGATTTGGATTGCCTTTTCATTGTGTAGCTCCATTCTACATACACACACTTTATTACCTGAGCGGATCAAAGTAGCACTGGCTGTAAATGCCTCCCCTTTGCCAGGGCGCAAATAATCTGTGCGCAAATCAATAGTGCCTAAGGTAGCCAGCTTTTGCTGAACGCTAGGGATATCGAGCTCGGTTAATTTATCAATAACACTGGCTGCTGCAAGCATGCCGCCCACATTATCGAGCACCGCCGATATAATACCGCCGTGAAGAATTTTTTGTGCAGGATTGCCTATAAATACATCCTGCCAGGGAAAGGTAATTTTAGCTTGCTCAGGGCTGAGCGACTCTACCGAGATATTTAAAAACTGATTAAATGGCATGCCATTTACAAACAATGCGCCAACTTGTTCAATTAACATTTCTTTATTCATTATTATTCTCTATGTTTAAATTAACACTGGTACGATGAGTTAAGCATACCTGAAGCAAAACCACGAGGCACTAATTAAATCATTTACCTCTAAGCTAAAGACATCCTATAAAAAAAACACTAAAATAGCCGCCGATGAATACTCTAACCCCTACACCTAGCACATTGGTCCGCAAGCCCGACACGGTTCTTAAACAAGTGTTTGGCTACAGCGAGTTTCGTGATGGCCAAAAAGCGGTGATCGACGCGGCTATTAATGGCCAAGACTCTTTGGTACTACTGCCTACAGGCGGCGGTAAATCAGTGTGTTACCAAGTACCAGCGTTAGTGCTCGAAGGGGTTACTGTGGTAATTTCACCGCTTATCTCGCTCATGCAAGACCAAGTAACGCAACTGCAAGCATTAGGTGTTAAAGCCGCTTACATTAATAATAGCCTGGCTCGCGAAGAGCAACAATTAGTGTACCAACAATTGCACCAAGGGCTAATAAAATTACTGTATGTTGCCCCTGAAAAAGTGCTTCAGCATGAATTTACCGAGCGACTCAGCCACTTAAATATCAGCTTATTTGCAATTGACGAAGCACATTGTGTATCACATTGGGGGCATGACTTTAGACCTCATTACTTTAGATTAAATGAGCTTAAGCAGCGCTTTTCCCATGTACCTATGATGGCACTGACCGCCACGGCCGATAAAGCGACCCGTTTTGATATAGTTGAGCAATTAAAATTACAACAGCCCTATATACATACTGGCAGCTTCGACAGACCGAATATTCGTTACACCATCGAAGAAAAGTTCAAGCCAATGGCGCAACTACTGCGCTATTTAAAAGAGCAAAAAAATCAAAGTGGCATTATTTACTGCACTAGCCGTAAGCGCGTTGATGACATTGCCGAAAAACTCGCTGATGCAGGTTTAAATGCCGCCGCGTACCATGCCGGTATGAGCAACGAGCAGCGCCAATTTGTGCAAACCGGGTTTGCCCGCGACGACATTCAAATAGTCGTTGCGACCGTTGCCTTTGGTATGGGCATAAATAAACCAAATGTGCGTTTTGTTCTGCATTACGATATTCCAAAAAGTATTGAAGCCTACTATCAAGAAACTGGCCGCGCTGGGCGTGATGGTTTAGCCGCAGAGGCCATTATGTATTTTGATCCCGCCGATATAGGCCGCGTTAGGCGCTTTTTTGAAGACATAGACGATGAACAACGCCGCCGCGTAGAAGAGCAGCGCTTTAATGCCATGGCCAGCTTTGCCGAGGCGCAAACATGCCGCCGGCAAATACTATTAAACTACTTTAGCGAGTATAAACGCGAGCAATGTGGCAACTGCGATATTTGCATTAACCCGCCAAAAAGCTTTGATGGCACATTAGTAGCGCAACAAGCACTTTCGTGTGTGTACCGAGCTGGGCAGCGTTTTGGCTTAGGCTATATTGTAGAATTATTACGCGGGGCTAATACCAGCCGCATACGCGACAACAACCACCACGAACTCAGCACCTATGGCATAGGCAAAGACAAAAGCAGTGAATTTTGGCTCAGTATATTACGCCAACTTATACACCAAGGCTTGTTAAGCCAAGATATTACCCAAGGTGCCTCGCTGCGCTTAACCGAAGCAGCACGCGCTGTACTTAAAAGTGAATACGCTCTACAGCTTGCCGAGCCGCGCTTACAAGCTAAGCACGTATACCAAGATAAACTGGCGCAGTTTAACTACGACAAAAAACTATTTGCCCGCTTACGGGCTCTGCGTAAAGAACTCGCTGATGCCGATGATGTACCGCCGTACGTTGTATTTAACGATAAAACCTTAGCCGAAATGGCGCAATTAATGCCCACCAACGACAGCGAATTTTTAAAGGTATCGGGCGTTGGCTTTACCAAACTCAATAAATATGGCGGCGAATTTTTAACGGCCATTCGTAATTACCTTGCTAGCAATTAAGTAAACTATGACCCAAATTGAATACAATCACGCCCATAAATGCATTGTTATAAGCCCGGTAGAAGCCCCACACGATGAAGACTTTGAGCTGTGGAGCACACTGTTTTTACACGCCGATGAAATAACAATTATTGACTACGCAGTGGGTGCTGACCGTCATCAATTGCGCTTTAGCTATCAACAGCAAACCTTTAATTTAAATTTTGAACACTACAGCGA
Source organism: Pseudoalteromonas sp. UBA6610 (assembly GCF_002433295.1). Lineage (NCBI taxonomy): Bacteria > Pseudomonadati > Pseudomonadota > Gammaproteobacteria > Alteromonadales > Pseudoalteromonadaceae > Pseudoalteromonas > Pseudoalteromonas sp. UBA6610. The sequence goes on from NZ_DJHW01000064.1 coordinate 18,328, forward strand.
AAGTATTTGGATTAATGGCGAAGGCCAAGAAGCCGAGCATTTATTAGCAGCCCTTGCTTTTTACTTAAGCTAAAACACTTCGCATATGCACTAATTAACAAAGGTGCGTAACGGTAACAATTAATTAGTTTCAAAATCCATACCTTTTACTTACATTGTAATAACAATGATGTAAGCTGATATTACGACTCATATTTGCAGTAGTATTGAAGAGGTTGAATGGTGAATAGAAAATGGATTGCACACTGTTGTATAAGCTTAGCCCTTGTAAGCTTTAGTGCGCCTAAGGCCTTTGCACAACAACCACCCAATAAAACTAACACCTGCTCCGCTGTGCAAACTCACTCAGACAAAAGCAATAATTTACGCCGTGAGGTTGAAGATAAAACCACACTGATTAATAGTCGCAGCGACGCCCAAATAACCTCAATTACCCTTAAACAACTTAACGTTTTTAATACCGAGTTGGAGGAGGAAAATAACGCGCTTTTTCGTTTTGCCAACCGCGCGCATATTCAAACCGAGCCAGACGTTATTAGTAATATTCTGTTATTTAAACAAGGCGATAATTACAATGCCAGAAAGCTCGCTGAGTCAGAGCGTTTATTACGCCAACAAAACTATTTATATGATGCGCAAATAAGCGCGGTTGAAAACTGCGACGGCAACGTAGATGTAACGGTGGTAACTCGCGATTTATGGACCTTACTACCCGAAATAAGCTTTAGTCGCAGCGGTGGCGAAAATAAATCGAGTATTGGCTTTCGCGAATCAAATTTACTGGGTTGGGGCAAGCGTTTATCGTTTTCACGCACTACCGACAGCGATCGTAATGGTTATTTATTTGTTTATGACGATCCTAATATATTATCTAGCCGGTATCGCGGGCGCTTAGAGTATGCCGACAACAGTGACGGAAAACGCCACTTATTAGAGCTAACCTATCCGTTTTACGCCATAGATACACCTTATAGCTATGGTATTAAAAGCTTTTCTGAACAGCGAGAAGAGTCGTTGTATCGCCGTGGTGATGAATACAGTGAGTTTGATCAAACAACCGATTTTTTTAGCGCTTTTTTAGGCCACTCTAAAGCATTATCTGATAGCTGGACACAGCGCTTAACGCTTGGCTATGTAAACCAAAAAGACAGCTTTGCAGAAATAGAAACAACCTTTGCTCCCTTGGCCAAAAACAGACAACTGAGTTACCCCTATGTGAGTGGTCATTGGTTTGAAGACAGTTATATAAAAGTGCGTAATTTTGACAGTATTTCGCGCACCGAAGATTTAAATTTAGGGTGGAATATTAAAGCCCTATTAGGCTACTCAGATGAATCTCTAAGTAATGATGACAGCAGAGCCGTATATTCGTTAAAAGCTAAAAAAGCACACTTTACTACCGACAGAACGCTGTGGCGTTTTAGTGCTCAAGTGGATGGTTATTGGAATAAAGAGCAAAAACAACTAGAAAACTTTTTAGCCACCAGCGAAGTGCAGTACTACTTAAATACCAGCGAAAACCAATCTTGGTTTGTTAAAGCCCGTGCCCAGTATGCTAAAAACCTAACCGCCGATAAGCAGCTAACACTTGGCGGCGAAACGGGCCTTCGTGGCTATCCTATGGATTACCAGCATGGCGACCGAAGCTTTTTAGTCAGCTTAGAAAAACGCTATTACTGGGAATACGATTTACTGCAGCTATTTAAAGTCGGTGCAGCGGGCTTTGTTGATGTTGGCCGCGCTTGGTTTAACGATGAAGACAACGGCGAGAACGATCATGTTTTAAAAAATGTTGGTGTGGGTTTGCGTTTAGCACCTAGCAGAGCAAACTCTGGCACCATGATCCACCTTGATATTGCCGCCCCGCTTGATAGCTACGACGATGTTGATTCGGTGCAGTGGCTCGTAAGTGTTAAAAACACCTTTTAAATAGCGAGCAATAAACGAAAGCGTTACACTAGCGCTTTAAATTTTCCTAAAAACAGTACGGGATCACACTTTGGAATTGTTTGCGCTTTTAGAGCTAATGGGTACGCAATATAAATTGATTGTTACCCTTATGGCCATTTTACTTTTTCCTCTTTTATTAAAAGTCACTAAAAAGTTGCTCGAAAAAACCATAAAAGGAAAAGTAGATGTTCATCGTAAATTTAGAGCTGAGCTGTTATTAAAAATAATACTCGCGTTTGTAGTGCTGTGCTTAGTGCTTATATTTTGGGGTATAGAGCTGCGCGGGCTATTAGTTTTGGGCTCATCATTATTTGCTATGCTCGGGGTCGCTTTATTTGCCGCTTGGTCGCTGCTTAGTAACCTTACCGCTTTTTTACTCATGTTTATTCAAAATGGTTTTCATGTGGGAAATTGGGTGCGTATTGTTGATGGCGCAAACCATATAGAAGGGCGCATTGTCGAATTAGGTTTAATGAACGTGCTACTTGAGCATGTGGATGGGCACCGAGTTGTTTACCCTAATAACCTGTTTGTGACACGCCCGGTTATGGTATTAAATAAAGAACCTAAGCCTACAAAGGCACCGGTAATAAAACGGATTATTGGCCCTAAAAAGACATAGTTTTAAAAGTCATACCCGCAAAAAAGCCGCAGTAAGGCAAACCTCACTGCGGCTTTTTACTAGCTAACATAGTGCTAATTATTTAGCTCAGCTGTTTTAAGCTCTTCATCTAAATCATTTATTTCGTCAATAAAATGCTCTAATTGCTGCTCTACTAAGCTGTTATCATTTGCAAAGTAAGCAAGGTGGAATACCGCATCCCCTTCGTTTACTAGTGGCATAGTTTGCTGGCCTATCACAATACCGCCTTTAGGCGCTAAAAGCTCAAGTTCGGCATCACCTAATGGGCTACTTATGTACGCCAGCACTTGGCCTTTTTCTACGTGTTCACCTAGCGATACTTGCGCACGTACAATGCCATCTACCTCAGCGCGTATCCAACTTGTAGACCCTGCAATAATAGGATCGGGCAGTTTTTTAGGACGCTTGCCGCGGATCATTTTTAAATGCCGCATCACATAATCCACACCCTGCATACCTGCTGCAATGGCAATAGGGTCAAAGCGTAGGGCTTCACCGGCTTCGTAAGTAATAACCGGTATACCTAAATTAGCGGCTTCACTACGTAATGAGCCATTACGAAGGGATGCATTTATAACCGCTGGTGTGCCGAATGCTTTGGCCATATCAGCGGTTGCTTCATCATCTAAGTTAGCGCGTATTTGCGGTAAGTTAGTTCGGTGAATAGCCCCCGTATGTAAATCAATAATGTGGGTACAATGTACCGCCACCTGATTAAAAAACATATGTGCCATACGCCCCGCTAGCGATCCACGCTCAGAGCCCGGAAAGCTGCGGTTCATATCACGTCTATCGGGTAAATAACGTGATTTATGAATAAATCCAAACACATTAACAATCGGCACAGCAATTATGGTTCCGCGCAGTTGGCTTGCATCTATTTTAGAGAGCAGCTGGCGTACAACTTCTACACCATTTAGCTCATCCCCATGAATAGCGGCACACACCATCAGCACTGGGCCTTCCATTACACCATTAACCACTTCAATAGGAATATTGAGCGGTGAATGGGTGTAAAGTTTAGCAGCCTCTAAGGCAAGGGTTTTACGCTCGCCCACGCCAACACTTTCATCTAATAAGGTAAAAGGACGATTAATTTTAACCTTTGCCACGGGTTGCGGTTCCTTTTATAGCTGCATTTTTTTCGATGAAATCAATCACCATACCGGCAATATCTTTACCTGTTGCCACTTCAATCCCTTCAAGGCCTGGAGAAGAGTTTACTTCCATTACCAACGGCCCACGAGATGAGCGAAGTAAATCAACGCCCGCTACATTTAAGCCCATGGCTTTTGCTGCAGCAACGGCGGTTTTACGCTCTTCTGGGGTAATGCGTACTAATGTAGCGCTACCACCACGGTGAAGGTTTGAGCGAAACTCGCCTTCTTGCGCTTGGCGCTTCATGGCCGCTATTACTTTATCGCCAAGTACAAAACAACGAATGTCGGCTCCGCCGGCTTCTTTAATGTATTCTTGAACCATAATATTGGCTTTTAAACCCATAAATGCTTCAATAACACTTTCAGCCGCTTTACGTGTTTCAGCAAGTACAACACCAATGCCTTGTGTGCCTTCAAGTAATTTAATAACAACCGGAGCACCGCCTACCATTTCTAGTAAATCTTTAACGTCATCTGGTTTGCTGGCAAAACCGGTTACCGGCATGCCTACCCCTTTACGTGATAACAGCTGAAGTGAGCGTAATTTATCGCGCGAACGAGAAATAGCCACCGATTCGTTAACAGGATAAACCCCCATCATTTCGAACTGACGTAAAACAGAGCAACCATAAAACGTCACCGATGCACCAATGCGTGGAACAATGGCGTCAAAATCTTTTAAATTTTCACCACGGTAGTGAATTTCTGGCTGTTCTGAGTTTATATTCATATAGCAACGAAGCGCATCAATCACCTTTACCTCGTGACCGCGTGCCTCTGCCGCTTCAATTAAGCGACGCGTTGAATACAAATTTCTGTTGCGAGATAAAATACCAATTTTCATAGTTAAAACCTTAACTATCTAATAAATGAGATAAAGCCGGATCAACGACTATACGATTTTCCATGGCTGTACGCCCTAATAACATTCTAAACTTCATGGTTGCCCGACTCGTTAAAGTAACTTCTATTGGCCAGCTGTGCTGCCCTGCATGCAATGTTGTTTCTATAAAGTAGCGTAACTCTTTTTGCCCACTTGAGCTGGTTACCGCCTTAATTTTTTTAACCTTTGCAGTGCACGCAACCTGAGTGTGTTCGTCATCTTGCAATGGTTGGACTATAAATTTTACCCACTTTTCTTCGCCTTCTTCGTACTCTTCAATGTTAATTGCATGAATACATGAAGTGCGGGCGCCAGTATCAACTTTTGCTTTTATCTTCTCGATGCCAAGCTCAGGTAAACTTAACCACTCACGCCAACCAACAGTTAACTTTGCTGTCATAAATGTGCCCTTAATAAAAAAGTGACTTATACGCTACGGCGCAAAAAACACCAGCGAAATAAATTTATCTAGTCGATGAGTAAATTAAATTGATCTTTAATAGGAACTAATCACACAATGCGCGCCTTGCTGTTTAGTGCCTTATTTAGCAATTAAAGCCTGCATATAGGTTTTACCTTAACGCTAACTTATTAAAAGTTAAGGTAAGTTTGTAAAGCACTATGCAGATACACTATAGTTAACTGTATTAAAAATACACTATTATATGAGTTTAAAATATGATTAATGGTTTACTGCATGCACTGGTGCTTGATGAAAAAGGCGGCGCGCACGCCATAGAAAACACCCGCGATTTAAATAACTGGCACCCTAGCCTAGGTAAACTGTGGATACATATGGACTACAGCCAAAGCGAGGCAGTAACGTGGCTTAAAAGCCAGGCTCACCTTACCGACTTTGAGCTTGATTCGCTTATTGCTGATGAAACTCGCCCTCGCTTAACACCTAGTACCAATGGCCATATGCTGTTTTTGCGTGGTGTAAATTTAAACCCAGCGCAAAGCCCTGAGGACATGGTGTCAATTCGTTTATTTATTAGCGAATCTGTGGTTATCACAACGCGCAAACGTCGCTTACTTTCGATTCAAGATATATTAGCAGAGCTTAATGCTGGCCACGGCCCATGCTCAATATCAGAATTGGTCGGCTCTATTACGCAAAAACTGACATCACGCATGCAAAGTGTCATTGATACGCTTGATGAAACCCTGGATGAATTTGAAGAAGAAATAGACGAGCCAAGTAAAAAGTTTGATAACCAAGGTTTATCTCAACTGCGCCGTCAAACTATTGCCTTAAAGCGTTACTTAAAACCGCAAAAGGAAGCGTTAAGTTTAATGGTAAATAACCATTACCCCTGGCTTTTAGATGAAGATAAAGCAAAGCTAATCGAAACCACTAACTTACTTATTCGTTATTTAGAAGAGCTAGATAGCGCCATAGAGCGTGCGCAAATTATTCAGCAAACCATTACTAACCAGGTGTCTGAGCAATTAAATCAACGCATGTATGTAATGTCAGTTGTGGCTGCGCTTTTTTTACCACTGGGCTTTTTAACGGGCCTTTTAGGGGTAAATGTAGGTGGCATACCTGGCACCGAAAACCCTTATGCATTTAGTGCATTTGTGATTTTTTTAATTGTGCTTACTGGCGGTATTGGCGTGTACTTTAAAAATAAAAAATGGTTATAAAATAAAGTTTTTTTATTATGGCCACTCAATTGAGTGGCCATAATAAGTCACTAATTAATTAGTTTCGCGCGTATAACTCACATTGGTCATCGTCACTTTTGACTCTGTAATGCCTAAATCCTCAAAACAGTTTTTAAACGAGTTAGAGTTTCCGGCCTCACCACATTTATCTAATGTGTATGGGTCTTGCGATTGCAGGTAGTTACCAAACTTAAAGTATGACTGCGAATCATCCTCTACTGGTATACCGAACGAGTTACCGAATGCCGTAACCTCTACATCGCCGTAGTTATTAACTACCCGCAAGTTAAATGTCTCACCGCTGGTCATTGTACCCAAAGCAAATTTTTCTTCATTACCGCTGGTATTACGTAAACGTACGTACACATCAAAAATTCCGTTGTTCGCTACGCTATCATTAAAGCCCGATTCATCAGTATCCGACACATACACTTTAGATATAGTGCCGGTATCGCTAGCATGGTGCTGCGATATAATTGTTTTTCCGCCATCAGACATCTCAACTTTTACCGTAGCTTCGAACACTTCATAGGTTTGAGTCATAGCAACGCGTAAACTTTCTTTAACCTTATACTCATGACGCCAGCCATTACCATTAGGCGTAATATGTTGTGCCTCTAACGGCACAAACACTAAGGTGCTATCGTCAACGAGAGGATTTGGGTTATCCCCTTCTAAATCAAAAATGCTACCACTGGTTATGCTGCTAGGAATTGTTGAACCATTTGAGTTATCGCTGCCGCCATCTGAGCCACCATCATTACTGCCGCTGCCCTCAACCAAGGCAAAATTATCAAACCTTACATCGCTGGTGTTGTTGTAATGTTTAGCAAAAACCTGAAGTGTATTGGTGTTTGCTGAGGTAAATGTTTTTGTTACTTTAGTCCACGAAGAAACATTAAAGGTTTGGTTTTTAAATAAACCATTTAAATCGTTTACACCAATTTGCCCTTTACCCAGCACATAAGCACTTAGGGTGTATTCAGTGTTAGGCTGTATATCTACCACTTGATAAACCCGTGCTGGACTGCCCTGAATTTTTAACGATTTTGAGCCACTGTAAGCATCTGAAGAAATAGCGGCTGGGTCGGTTTCGTTCCAGTTACTAAAGCCACTTTCAAAGCCTGCATTATTAATTGTTGCAGCATGAGATAGCGCTGAACTTGTCGCAATTGCGCTGTAAAAAAACAGTTTTTTATGGTTAATCATTATCTTTATTCCTTTAAACCTGAATATAAAAATAACCTAACTACCTAGTTTTGTGTCAGTCACTAAAACTTAGATCACCCTGTGTAAACAGGTTTCTATTTTTGTGTATGAATAGATTTGGCAAGAAAACCCAGGTTACAAAAATCAATCTGAAACCCTTAAATTGGCCTTACCAATATTAATGCCATATGGCGAGCTAAAGGCTATATTTTTTGTTACCAATATGTCAACAGAGGATGTAATAGCAAATAAGTATTAGTTTTATTAAATATTGCATTTACAACTTGTAAATAGTTATAACTATTCAACAGGTTATATATTAGGGACAGGTTAGCAATAAATAAAAATATTTTTTCAATTTAATGAATAAGTAGTACGTCGAAATAAGCCCTATTACCAATAGGAATATGAACAAGCTTAACTTTTAATGAATAAATTAAGGTGAATTAAGTTTTTTATATGAAAGGTAATAATTGGTTATAACAAAAATAAAATTGGTAACACGAAAAGTATTAAATTTTTGCCGTTAAATAAGGCAAAATAAAGGGGGGTATTAATGCGCCATTACACTAAAAATGAATTAATATCTGAAAATAGGCTGCGGTTTAAAGAGTCATGTTTACTCTGTGCACAAAAAAAGCGAGCATATATAAATGCTCGCCTTTATCAACTAGCTAACGCCTTACTCTTGAAAGTAAGTGCCCCAACCGTCGTATTCAACGTCACACTCAACAGCTAGCGCTGCAAGTTTATCAACGTCTTCCATTATAACTTCAACGTCTAGCTCAGCTTCGACTACAATATCAAAGCTCCAAATTTTGCTGCCATCTTCTAGCTCAAGCTCTGCCGGTTCTTCAACATCGTAGCCTAATTTAAAGGCAGCCAGTGCCGCTTGCTCTAATTTGCTAAAATCTTCGCATACAAAATGATGCTCAACTTCATAAAGTATTTCAGGATCAGAGCCATCTTCAAGTAGTGAACTTACGATGTCTTCACTTATTTCACGCCAGTTTTCCATTATTTATCTCTCGCTTGAGCATCTAATTCAGTTATTTTAGCAGCCATAATACTATGCACTTGTGTGGCCTGTTCACGGGCACTCACTTTTTTATCAAGTGATATAGGCGCTAACATTTCAATGTAAATTGTACCATTATCCCAGCGGTTTAGCTTAATAGTTTTATCAGTTGTGCTCATACATACCGGTACTATGGGTACATCTGCGCTTAAAGCGGTGTGAAATGCACCGGTTTTAAATGGCAGTAAACCGCGGCCATAGCTTCTTGTGCCTTCGGGAAATACCCAAATAGATAGGCCTTTTTGTTTAATTTTTTCAGCGGCTTTTGAAATTGTACCTGCCGCTTTTGAGCGATTAGCTCTATCGATCAATATGTTGCCCGACAACCAGTAAAGTTGTCCAAAAAATGGGATCCACTTTAAGCTTTTTTTGCCTAAGCTAACGCAGTTTTCAGGCACCATAGCCGATACAGTAAATAAATCGTAATTGTTTTGATGGTTTGATAGGTAAACCGCAGGGCCAGTATTGAGCGCGTCAGGGTGGCGTTTAAGGACAAGTTTAACCCCTAACATTTTAGCCATTGAGCCAAACCAGCCGGCTATCACATGCACATTATTAGGGTGAAACGGTCTCACAATCGACAGTAACAACCCAAACACGCAGCTGAAAAATATAAACAGCACCATAATTAAAACACGTATAACAGCTAACAAACTTCTCTCCAAAATGTGTGTGCAATGCGCTATAAGCCACGCATATTTCACTATTATAACGTGATTTTATGACGATCACGAGACAATAGCGAACAGCTGTAAGCTGAAAAATACAGGATAAACAAAAACGGCCTGCAAAAGCAGGCCGTTAGAGGTATATATTTCGGGCTTATTCTTCGGCTAATGTGTCATCACTTTGCTCATCTGCCGGCGTAAACTCCACCACTGCTTCATCAACACGCTGTAGGCCTCGCGGTAACTTATTACCTCTACGCCCGCGCTCACCATGATAATGCTCCAAGTCACTCGGTTTAAGCGTTAGCTTTCGTTTACCAGCATGAAGGGTAACGCTACTGCCTTGTGGTACCACCGCCAGCACTTTGACAAACTCTTCACGTGCTTGCACTTTAGCCCCTGGAATAGAGATAATTTTATTGCCTTTACCTTTACCCAGTTTTGGTAAGTCGCGCAGTGGGAATAACAGCATGCGCCCTTCGTTCGAAATGGCCATGCAGTAATCGGTTGCTACATCATTTACTCTGATTGGTGAGAGTAAAATTCCGCCCTTAGGCACGCTCACCAAGGCTTTACCGTTTTTATTTTTACTTACTAGGTCTTTAAAGTCAGTAATAAAACCATAACCCGCGTCAGAGGCCATAAGTAGCACTTGATTATCTTCACCCATTACCACGTGCTCAAAATTAGCCCCTGTGGTGAGGTTAAAGCGCCCAGTCATTGGCTCGCCTTGGCTACGTGCCGATGGCAAGCTGTGTGCATCGGTTGCAAATGCACGCCCTGCTGAGTCTAAAAATACCGCAGGCTGATTACTCTTACCCTTAGCGGAGGCTTTGTATTCATCGCCAGCACGGTAATTAAGCCCTTCTACGTCAATGTCATGGCCTTTACCAACACGTGCCCAGCCTTTATCAGAAAGCACGACTGTTACCGACTCTGAAGGAATTAAATCTTTTTCACTCAGTGCTTTAGCTTCTACGCGCTCAATAACAGGTGAGCGGCGATCGTCGCCATACATGTCGGCCGCTTCTTGAATTTCTTTTTTAAGAAGCGTTGACATACGACGGTCTGAGCCAAGCGTTTGCTCTAACTTGTCACGTTCTTTGGCCAGTTCATCTTGCTCGCCACGTATTTTAAATTCTTCTAGTTTTGCTAAATGACGAAGTTTTAACTCTAAAATGGCTTCGGCTTGAGTATCGGTTAAATCAAAGCGCTCCATCAACACAGGTTTTGGTTTATCTTCTGTGCGAATAATTTCAATTACTTCATCAATATTTAAAAAGGCAGCAAGTAAACCTTCTAAAATATGCAATCGTGCCAGTACTTTATCTAAACGGTGCTGTAAGCGCCTGCGTACTGTTTCGCGTCTAAACGTTAGCCACTCAGATAAAATACTGCGTAGGTCTTTTACTTGCGGGCGGCCATCAAGGCCTAGCATGTTTAAGTTTACACGGTAGTTTTTTTCAAGGTCGGTGGTGGCAAATAAGTGCGCCATTAACGGCTCAGCTTTAATGCGGTTTGAACGCGGTACAATCACAATACGGGTAGGATTTTCGTGATCAGACTCATCTCGTAAATCAGCGACCATTGGCAGCTTTTTAGCATTCATTTGCGCCGCGATTTGCTCAAGCACCTTAGCCCCTGAACACTGATGCGGTAGCGCCGTAATAACAATATCGCCATGCTCTTCAGTATACACCGCGCGCATTTTAATTGAGCCTCGGCCGGTTTTGTATATTTTATGAATATCGGCTTTTGGGGTAATTATTTCAGCGTCGGTTGGATAATCAGGTGCGTGCACAAGCTCAAGTAACTCATCAAGCTCGGTTTTAGGCTTATCAAGTAATAAACAACAGGCACTGGCTACTTCACGCACATTATGTGGTGGAATATCGGTTGCCATACCTACTGCAATACCCGTTACGCCATTTAACAAAATATGCGGTAAGCGCGCCGGTAACACTAATGGCTCGTCCATAGTGCCGTCAAAGTTTGGCGTCCAATCAACGGTGCCTTGGCCTAGCTCTTTAAGTAATACCTCAGAGAACTTTGATAAGCGTGCTTCGGTATAACGCATTGCTGCAAACGATTTAGGGTCATCTGCTGCCCCCCAGTTACCTTGCCCATCGACTAATGGGTAACGGTAAGAAAACGGCTGCGCCATTAATACCATAGCCTCGTAACAGGCACTGTCGCCATGCGGGTGGTATTTACCTAATACATCACCTACCGTACGAGCCGATTTTTTATATTTAGCAGCGGCCGATAAACCCAGCTCGCTCATAGCATAAATAATACGACGTTGAACCGGTTTTAAACCATCACCAACATGCGGTAATGCACGGTCCATAATTACGTACATAGAGTAATTTAAGTAGGCGTCTTCGGTAAAACGCCCCATTGTTTGTTGTTCAATTCCTTGCATTAGCAAGGTATCTGTATCACTCATTAAAGCTTACCTAGTTTTTCTTATAGCTTACGCGGTA
>NZ_DJHW01000099.1:0-3655 GCF_002433295.1 Pseudoalteromonas sp. UBA6610
AACTTGAAATAAATGACTGTTCGCGTGAAATTGAAGCAAAGTGGTTACTTTAAACACTAAAAAGGCCCTTACGGGCCTTTTATATTAGTTTACGATGAGTTTCCAACCGAGTTTACTTTGCAATTTAGACTCTTGTTGTAGCTCACTAGCCATAAGAGGGTGTTCTTTTAACCAGTTATTGGCAAACTTTAAGTCTAAGGTGTCTTTTTCTACAGATAACTCTATTTTAGGAAGTACGTCGTCTTGTCGGCGCATCGATAATATTACGGCAATTCTTAATAACCTAACTAAGTATTGGGTAAGTGTACTATGTGCACCAAGAACGTCGAAGCTGCCTTTTTGAATATCGGAGCGATGCGCATTGGCAACAGCTGCAATCACTTTATGCTCAGATTGTGAAAAACCTGGCATATCGGTGTTTTCTATAATGTAGGCTGTGTGCTTGTGATATTGCTTGTACTCTATTAATAAACCAATTTCGTGTAGTTGTGCTGCGGCTTTTAAAAGCGGCAACGCATTTTCACTAACAAGCGGCCAGCTTTCACCTACTTGTTCTGCCAGTTGAATAACTAAGCTCGATACCCGATTAGCTTGCTTTTGATCAACATGGTAACGGTCCATAAACCCATCAACAGTGCGTTTACGAATGTCGTTGTTATGAAGCTCGGGCACCATACTGTAAAGCACACCTTCGCGTAGTGCACCGCCAGCTAATCCCATTTTTTCAATTTCAAGCGATTCAAATAGCGCAATTAAGATAGCTAGACCAGATACAAAAACTAATCTGCGCTCTTCGCTTAGACCTGGTAAGTCTAGTGCAGCGATAGTGCTAAACGTTATTGATTGCTCTTTTATTTTATTTAGCTTTTCTAGAGTGAGTAGTTCATCTAAGTGTTGCGCAACCATTATTTCTTGAATGGCTTGCACCGTGCCAGAAGCACCCGATGCAATTTGCCAACCTGCTTGTTTATACTCAGGGGCAATTTCATCAATAACTTCGTGGGCAGCTTTGATGGCAGCGTTAAAGTTTGCTTCACTTAATTGGCAATCTTTAAAATAGCGTTCTAAATAAGTAACACACCCCATATTTAAGCTTTTATAGTGCAGTGCCTCAAAGCCCTTACCTATAACGACTTCGGTACTTGCACCACCAATATCAATAACTAGCTGCTTGCCAGTGCATGATGAAGTGTGTGCTACGCCTTTATAAATAGTGCGTGCTTCTAGCTCACCACTTATTACATTAATAGTATGGCCTAAGATTTTTTCTGCTTGTGCTTTGAAAACATCGGCATTCGTCGCAAGACGTAATGTGGCCGTTGCTACTATGGTTATATTTTGTTTTGGAATGTCTTGTAGGCGCTCAGCAAAAAGTGCAAGGCACTCCCAGCCTCGCTGCATTGCCTCAGTGCTTAATACGTTGTCTTTATCAAGCCCTGCGGCTAATCTTACTTTGCGTTTAACGCGGCCTATAGTTTGTAGGCCGCCAGCAATTGATTTAGCAATTAGCATATGAAAGCTATTTGAGCCTAAATCAATGACTGCATACACATTTTTTTGCGGTTTAAATTGCCCCACCGTTCAAAAACCTCTAGTTACTACTACGTACAGTAACGGCCGAGTTACGACCGTCCTTTTTGGTAACTATTATTTGGGCGACGTCCGTTATTATTACTACGATTACGTGGGCCTGTAGAATAGTTGCGCTTTCTTTGAATAGTAGGCTTTGTTAAATCATCTAGCAATGCGGTTTTATCATAATGTGATAAAGGAATGCTGTGCTCTATATACTCTTCTATTTCATGCAGGTTATAAGCGTACTGCTCACATGCAAAGCTAATTGCATGACCTGATGCGCCCGCACGACCTGTACGGCCTATACGGTGAACGTAATCTTCACAATCATCTGGCAGGTCAAAGTTAAATACATGACTTACCTCAGGGATATGTAGCCCACGTGCTGCCACATCGGTTGCCACTAAAAAGTCTAATTCGCCTTTGGTGAATTGCGCTAATATAGATTGGCGTTTTTTCTGGTTTACATCGCCAGTGAGCATACCTACTCGGTGGCCATCGGCTTTTAACCAGGCATACACTGTTTCACAGCTGTGCTTTGTATTGGCAAACACAATGGCTTTGTCTGGCCATTCTTCCTCAATTAAAGTTAATAGCAGCTTAATTTTATCTTCTTGAGAAGGATGAAATAGCTCTTCTTTAATTCGCTTACCTGTTTTAACGTCTGGCTCGATTTGAACGTGCTCAGGGTTGGTCATATGTTCAAAGGCAAGTTCTTGCACGCGATAAGAAAGCGTGGCAGAAAATAATAGGTTTAATCTATCTGCTGTATCTGGCATGCGGCGGAACATGTAACGAATGTCTTTTATAAAGCCTAAATCGAACATACGATCGGCTTCATCAAGCACAACTACCTCAATTTCATTAAGGGTGTAACAGCCTTGCTTGTACAAATCGATTAGTCGACCTGTAGTACCAATTAAAATATCAACGCCTTTTTCTAATTGTGCACGTTGTTTTTCGTAATCTTCGCCACCATATACTAAACCTAAGTTAAGATTACAGTGCGGCGCTAAAATTTTAGCATCTTTGTGTATCTGAATCGCAAGCTCCCGAGTCGGGGCCATGATCAGGGCTCTTGGATGTTTACTAGGTGCTTTGCTAGATTGTAATAACCGATGGCACGTGGCAGTTAAAAACGCCAACGTTTTGCCCGTACCTGTTTGTGCTTGGCCCGCGATATCGCGTCCGTCACAAATAAAAGGTAGGCATTTTGCTTGAATGGGTGTGCAATATTCAAACCCACTTTCGGTTAAACCGGCAACCACTTCCGGTGCGATAGCAAAGTCTGAAAACTTTTTATCGGTCAAATGTGTCTTAGTCATAGCGTTTAAGCATAACGTTTAAACTTGCAATAAGAAACAAGAGTGTTTAAATACGCACTAAATATTTCGCCTAACTAAATCGGAGAGCGCAATGAGCGAGAAAATAATCCAAATTACTGACGATAGCTTTGAAGCTGACGTATTACAATCAGACAAGCCTGTACTAGTAGATTTTTGGGCTGAGTGGTGCGGACCTTGTAAAATGATNNNNGGTAGGCATTTAGCTTGAATGGGTGTGCAATATTCAAACCCACTTTCGGTTAACCCGGCAACCACTTCCGGTGCAATAGCAAAGTCTGAAAACTTTTTATCGGTCAAATGTGTCTTAGTCATAGCGTTTAAGCATAACGTTTAAACTTGCAATAAGAAACAAGAGTGTTTAAATACGCACTAAATATTTCGCCTAACTAAACCGGAGAGCGCAATGAGCGAGAAAATAATCCAAATTACCGACGATAGCTTTGAAGCTGACGTATTACAATCAGACAAACCTGTACTAGTAGACTTTTGGGCAGAATGGTGCGGACCGTGTAAAATGATCGCCCCAATTCTAAGCGAAGTTGCTGATGAATTTGATGGCCGTGTAACGATCACTAAATTAAACATTGACCAAAATGCAGGTACACCACCTAAGTTTGGTATTCGTGGTATCCCTACACTACTACTTTTCAAAGACGGCCAAGTAGCTGCCACTAAAGTAGGCGCACTATCAAAAACACAATTAGTTGAGTTTTTAGAAAACAACATCTAAGTGT
>NZ_DJHW01000099.1:4066-4317 GCF_002433295.1 Pseudoalteromonas sp. UBA6610
GACCTGCTAGTTTATAAAGCCAACTAATCCTTAGTTATATTCAACAAACCTCACTCAACGATCTAATAAAGCGATTTTGAGTATGACAACTGTAATAAAGAACCCACCAATATGCATTTACGCGAATTAAAAGACAAGTCTATAAAAGAGCTTGTAAACCAAGCTGAGTCCATGGGGCTCGAAAACGTAGCCCGCTTGAGAAAGCAAGATATCATTTTTGCTATTCTTAAATCCCACGCCAAAGGCGGAGA
>NZ_DJHW01000135.1:0-25191 GCF_002433295.1 Pseudoalteromonas sp. UBA6610
TTCAGTAATAGCTTCTGGGCCTGTTTGACACATGTATTCGATAGCGTCTTGGTCACCGATAAAATCGGAACCTTTAACGGTATCGTACATATGCCATTCCCAGTTGTCTTCGTGTGAATTACCTAGCGCTACTGTAATACCACCCTGTGCAGATACAGTGTGTGAGCGTGTTGGGAATACTTTAGATATTAATGCACACGTTTTGCCAGATTCGGTAATGGCAAGAGCGGCGCGCATACCAGCACCACCTGCACCAATTACTACGGCGTCAAATTCACGAACAGAATATTTCACTTAAACACCCCATAAAACGATTAGACCAATAGCTACGTAAGCAACGGCCATCAGGTTTAATACAAAGCCTAAAACAGCGCGTAGTTTAGCGTTTTTAACGTAATCCGTTAAAACTTGCCAAAGGCCAATGCGGGTATGAACCATCATGCATACAAGAGTAATAAGTGTAAAACCCTTCATTGCTAGATTAGAGAATAGGCCTGTCCAGGCTTCGAAAGTGACTTCTGGCGTTGCTAAAAAATAGCCGATAATAAAAATCGCGTATGCGGTGATTACTAGTGCCGTGGTACGTAAAGATACGAAATCTTGTACACCATCACGTTTAAGAGTTGCTTGATTTAAGACCATATCCACACCCCTGCCAGTACGGCAAATACAACGCCAAGTGCCATTGCAATTTTAGCGCTAAGGTTACCTGATTCAAGTTCTTCCCAGTGGCCCATATCCATAATGATGTGACGGATACCACCAATAAGGTGATAACCCAATACAGAAAGTGTGCCCCAAGCTATGAATTTGGCAATGAATCCGCTAAACAGACCCTTGACGAATTCAAAACCTTCAGCTGAAGAAAGAGACTCAGACCAAGCCCAAATGACAAACGTTAAAGCAAAAAATAATGCAACACCGGTGACGCGGTGAAAGATTGATGCTTTAGCCGTTGCCGGC
The DNA here is from genome assembly GCF_002433295.1 of Pseudoalteromonas sp. UBA6610. Lineage (NCBI taxonomy): Bacteria > Pseudomonadati > Pseudomonadota > Gammaproteobacteria > Alteromonadales > Pseudoalteromonadaceae > Pseudoalteromonas > Pseudoalteromonas sp. UBA6610. The sequence goes on from NZ_DJHW01000135.1 coordinate 964, forward strand.
ATAGATATAGTTGTTAGATCTAGATTTACAGGTCTTTGCTTTTTCACAGTTACTTGCCCATCTTGCTCACATTGGAGCTCATCTACTTGTTTTTCTAAAACCCACCAAAATTTCTGGTGGAACTATCAAAGTAAACGTGTCAATACAGCAAAAGTTCACAAATCTGCAAAAATTACGCTGTAAAAATATGTTTACCTAAATACAAAGCGGTTTAAAACCTCCGATAGTATATATACCCAAAGGTTGTTTTACAATTCTTGTTTAGTTAGAGACGTTTGCGAATTAGCCGATAGTATAATATTTAATTAATACCGAATATTTATTATACATATATGCATAATGTTTATAAAAATTGACTTTAACCCCCTCTTTCACGTTAAAATGCGAAGATGTGCTTAAAACAAGATTTCAGAACTTTAAAAATCTAAAAATCAGAATAGATATCTTAATAGGAGATACATAGATGGCAGATAAAAAAGCCACAGTCCATATTGATGGACTAGATCCAATCGAACTTCCAATTTATCAAGGCACTGCTGGCCAAGATGTGATCGACGTACGTACGTTAGGTTCACACGGTCACTTTACTTATGACCCAGGTTTCATGTCGACTGGCTCTTGTGAATCTGCAATCACCTACATTGATGGTGGTAAAGGTGTATTACTTCACCGTGGTTACCCAATTGAGCAATTAGCTGAAGACTCTAACTACATCGAGCTTTGTTACTTACTATTAAACGGTGAGTTACCAACTAAAGAGCAATACGATGCATTTGCAAAAGAAATCACGCACAACACAATGCTTGATGAGAAAATTGCTAACTTTTTCCAAGGTTTCCGCTTCGATGCTCACCCAATGGCAATGCTATGTGGTGTAGTAGGCGCATTATCTTCTTTTTACCACGAAGATCTTGATATTACTGATGCTAGCCAACGTAAAACAAGCGCGATTAAACTTGTCGCTAAATTACCGACTATTGCAGCTATGGCGTACAAAACAAACATTGGTCAACCGTTTGTTTACCCACGTAATGATTTAAGCTACGCAGAAAACTTCTTACACATGATGTTCTCTGTACCGGCTGAAGAATACAAAGTTAACCCTGTGACAGCTAAAGCAATGGATAAAATCTTCATGCTTCATGCTGATCATGAGCAAAACGCTTCAACGTCAACAGTACGTTTAGCAGGTTCTTCAGGCGCTAACCCATATGCATGTATTGCAGCGGGTATCGCATCTCTTTGGGGCCCTGCTCACGGCGGTGCTAACGAAGCATGTTTAAACATGTTAGAAGAGATTGGTTCTGTTGATCGTATTGATGAATACGTAGCAAAAGCAAAAGATAAGTCTGATCCGTTCCGTCTCATGGGCTTTGGTCACCGAGTTTACAAAAACTTCGACCCACGCGCTACAGTAATGCGTCAAACGTGTCACGAAGTATTAGAAGAGCTTAACATTCAAGATCCGCTTCTTGATATTGCAATGAAGCTTGAACAAATTGCCCTTGAAGACCCATACTTTGTAGAGAAGAAACTTTACCCTAACGTTGATTTCTACTCAGGTATTATCTTAAAAGCGATTGGTATTCCAACAAGCATGTTCACTGTAATTTTTGCAATGGCACGTACTGTTGGTTGGATCACTCACTGGGATGAGATGCTATCTCAACCTGGTCATAAGATCAGCCGCCCTCGTCAAATGTATACTGGTTACACGCAACGTGACTTCGTATCAACTGACAAGCGCTAAGCTTAGTTAGTTAAAAAAGGCCGCTTTTGCGGCCTTTTTTGTGCGCTTTGCTTGTCAATTTTATGAAACCGATTACAATTCCTGCCTAAATTTATAGATGTTGAATAGCCATGCCTTCTCAAGAGTTTGATATAACAAAAATCCGCAACGACTTCCCTACTCTAAACCAAACCCTTAATGGCAACCCTTTAGTTTATTTAGACTCTGGTGCAACCTCGCAAAAACCACAAAGCGTTATTGATGCAACCACTCGTTTTTATAATTTAGGCAACGCAAACGTTCACAGAGGCCGCCATACTTTAAGCGAGCGCGCTACAGAACAATATGAAGAGGCAAGATTAAAAACAGCGGATTACTTTAACGTAAATGCTAAAGAAATCGTCTGGACAAAAGGCGCAACAGAGGCGCTAAATTTACTTGCTCATGGCCTACAAAGGCAAATTACTGGTGAAGATACGGTTTTAATTACACCCCTTGAGCACCACGCTAATATTGTACCTTGGCAAGTATTAACGCAAAATACAGGGGCTACACTATCTGCACTTCCCCTTGAGCAAAACGCGTCGTTTAATATAGCGCGCTGTATAGACATGATCACGCGTACTAAAGCAAAGGTGCTGTGTATCAGCCAAGCGTCTAACGCATTAGGTAATATTACCAATTTAGCGCCATTAATAGCTGCAGCGAAAGCAGTCGGCACGTTAGTTGTTGTTGATGGCGCACAAGGAGCCATGCATTTACGCCCTAATTTAAAGCAGCTTGGATGCGATTTTTATGTATTCTCAGCGCATAAAATGCTTGGCCCTACGGGTGTAGGGGGCTTATATGGTCGCTATGAATTACTTAATGCGCTTACCCCGTATCAAACGGGTGGTGAGATGATAGATACTGTAACCCTTGAAAAAAGCAGCTACAGAGACGCTCCTGCTAAATTTGAGACCGGCACCCCAAATATAGCCGGCGTCATTGGCTTCAGTGCAGCAATTGATTATTTATCAGCCCTAAACATAGAACAGTTACAGCGCCATGAGCAGGCTATTTTTAATTATGCAGCCACACAGTTGAGTAAAATTGACGGTATTACTATTTATAGCGACCTGAACAATAATATTGGCACCCTCAGTTTTAATTATAAAAGTGAACACCCCTACGATTTGGCAACTTTGCTTGACGGATTTGGTATTGCAGTGCGCAGTGGACACCATTGTACGCAACCATTAATGCACCATTTAGGGGTAAAAGGCACTGTTCGAGCAAGCTTTGCATTTTATAATACCCATCAAGATGTTGATAATTTCATCAATGCCTTGAAAGAATCGATTGAATTATTAGACTAATTTAGGATAACTCATGACAAATACGTTTAAAAACGTAGTAAAACCTATACAACAGGCGCAATCTTGGCAGCAAAAATATCGCGAAATAATGCTTCTGGGCAAAACACTTCCCGCTTTAGCCGATGTACTTAAAACCAATGACGTGCTTGTGCCAGGGTGTGAGAGCAAAGTGTGGATGTTTATGGAGTTTGACGATAGCGAGAATCGTTTAGTAGTTATTGGCGACTCAGACACGCGCATTGTAAAAGGCTTATTAGCGATAATTTTAGCGCTTTATAATGGCTTAACACCTGAAGAAGTCGTGAAAATTAATGCGTATGACGAATTTGAAAAGTTAGGCTTAATTAAACACCTAAGTGCATCTCGAGGGAACGGAATAAAAGCCATGGTCGAGGCAATTCAAAGCATGGCAACTAACAAGCTCAATTAAACTATTGAGCTTGTTGTAAACGCTGTTTTTTATCTAAATATTTACGTACCGCTTTAGCCGCTACAAAAAAGCCAAAACTTCCGGTGATCATAGTTACCGAGCCAAACCCGTTATTACAATCCATATTCATTGTACCATCAGCATTTTGTTTAGCATGGCATACACTGCCATCACTGCCTGGGTAAACAAGTTGCTCAGTTGAGTACACACAATCAATATTAAATTTGCGTTTAGGGTTGTTACTAAAATTATATTGTTTGCGTAAAATATAACGCACTTTAGCAAGTAGCGGATCTTGCGTGGTTTTAGCCACATCACCAAATGTTATTTGGCTAGGATCAGTTTGCCCACCCGCGCCACCAGTAGTAATAATAGGCATTTTATTGCGCTTACAATGAGCAATAAGCGCTGCTTTTTCTTTAACTGCATCAATACAGTCAATAACGTAATCAAAACCTTGAATATGCTCACGAATATTTTCAAGAGTAATAAAGTCATCTATCACAGTTACTTTACACTCGGGGTTTATCAGTTCGCAGCGACTTTTCATTGCATCTACTTTGGCTTGGCCAATACTGCCGCTAAGTGCATGAATTTGCCTATTTACGTTCGTCGCGCAAATATCATCTAAATCAATTAAAGTGATTTTACCCACGCCTGTACGTGCTAAAGCTTCGGCGGTCCAACTTCCTACACCGCCTATCCCTACTACACAAAAATGGGCTTGTTGTAGCCAGTCAAATTGTTGGTTACCGTATAGGCGTTTGATCCCGCCAAAACGAATATCTGTTACTTTTTCGCTCATTTACCAATCCAGTTGCCACGGCGATTGCCATGCTTGAAATTCTTGATGATTAATTAATTGCTGGTACTCATTACCCGTAGTAGGTAGCAAAGAGCAATTAATTTGCTCCCCATGCCATAAAAAACTTAACGCATAGGCATGAAGATACGCCCGCTCAGCTGCGCTACCACTATAAAGTGTATCGCCTAAAATTGGCGCTCCTAAACTTTTTAATGCCACTCTAAGTTGGTGGGTTTTACCCGAATACGGCTTTAAAATATACGCTCTAAACCCCGGCTTATAACTAAAAGAATAAAAGCGGGTAATAGCCGGGTTTTGCAGGGTCGGTAAAAGCTTAAACATGCCCCTGCGAGACTTAGCCATATCACCTTTTATCCACCCTTGCTTTTTTTTAGGTTTAGCATTGCTTATCGCTAAATAAAACTTGTTTATTGCGTGCTCAGTAAAAAGAGACGTAAATTTAGCCGCGGCTTCTTTATTGCGACTAAGAATAATAAGGCCAGATGTCACTTTATCAAGGCGGTGTACAGCAAATAATTTTTCGCCAGTTTGCTGCTCAGCTAATACCACAAACCCTTTTTCACCTTCTGAGTGAAAATTAAGCCCCGCTGGTTTTTCAAATATGTAAAAATCAGCGTGGCTAAATACTATGGGTAATTCACTTTTAACCATTATTAGGCTTGCTTAGCTTTTAGGTAGGCAATCACTTTTTCTAAATCCTCGGGCGTATCAACCCCTGCATGTGGTGTTACTTTGGCCTGCTCAATTTTAATAGAGTAACCATGGTACAACACCCTAAGTTGCTCTAGCGACTCAAGTACTTCAAGCGGCGATACACTTAGCTCAATATACTGCTTAATGAAGCCCGCACGATAAGCATATATACCCACATGGCGCTGAAAAGGCGTTATATCTAACACACTGTCGCTATTTAACATTGCGCTTCTGTCAAACGGAATACTGGCACGTGAAAAGTACAACGCATTTTTATTAATATCACTAACAACCTTCACGGCATTAGGATTAAACACTTCGTCTTGCTCTTCAATGGCTACACTTAATGTTGCCATTGGCGCGCTTGAATTATTTAGTAAAGTGGCAACTTGCGATACGTTTTCGCTGGCAAGTAATGGCTCATCGCCTTGTACATTTACCACTAGGGTTTCTGCGTCTAGCTTAAGTAGGTCAACAACCTCTGCTAAACGTTCAGTACCCGATTGATGATCTTCTCGCGTCATCAGCACATCGTTTGTGAACAATTTAACAGCATCAAAAACTTTTTGATGATCGGTTGCAATAACCACTTTACTTGCACCTGACAAACACGCTTTTTCATACACGTGTTGAATCATAGGTTTACCGCATATGTCAGCTAATGGTTTGCCAGGCAAACGGGTAGACGCGTAACGTGCAGGTATAACAACTACGAATTCCACTTATCAACCTCATCTTGAGATAGCTCACGCGCCTCATTTTCTAAAAGTACCGGTATATCATCGCGTACTGGGTATGCAAGTTTAGCTGCAGTACTAATAAGTTCTGCATTTTCTTTATCAAAACGAAGCTTTCCTTTACACACAGGACAAGCAATTATTTCAAGTAATTTTGTATCAAAGGCCATTGAGGATCCCTTTTTGTTTTAATAATAAATCTAATTTATGTATTACAGCGTCAGTAGGTTTTGCATTTACGGGTAGGTAGTACCAAGTATCTTTTGCAAAGTCTCTACATTTTACTGCATCTTTTTCTGTCATTAATACGTTATCATCATTAAATTGGGTAAAATCAGCCATGCTATAAGCATAGTGATCTCTATAATGATGCGTCGAAAGCAGCTGAATATTTTGCCCCTTTAATGAATCTTCAAAACGTTGTGGGTTACCAATGGCACTTACCGCATGGCCTTTTTCAATGGTTTTATTCACAGGGGTATTGTTAGCAACGTGTTTAAGTGCACCAGTTTGCAAAACGTAGCTAAGGGACTCATCTCCCCCGTTTTCAATCACTAAATCAACGCTATTTAATCTGTTTGTGGTTTCACGTAGTGGCCCTGCAGGCATAACAAAGCCATTACCAAATCGCCTTTGGCTATCAACAATGCAGCACTCTATATCGCGCGCCATTTTATAATGCTGCATACCATCATCTGAGATTATGACATCCACACAAAATTGCTGCTCTAATAATGTAATGTTGGCTTTTCTATCGGGTCCGACAACAAGTGGACATTTTAAACGATTAAATAAAAGTATTGGCTCATCACCGGCTTGTGCACTTGTTACGCCGCGCTCTACCACCAGCGGGTAGCTGTTGGCTTTACCGCCGTAACCTCGGCTGATAATGCCCACTTTTAGGCCTTGCTCTGACAAGTATTCGTAAAGCCATAACACAAATGGCGTTTTGCCATTTCCACCTACACTTATATTGCCCACCACAATCACTTTAGATTTAGCTTTAAAAGGCGTGGCAAAGCCAACCTTAAAAAACCATTTCCTAATGCTTGAAATTAACCAAAAAAGCGCAGCTAATGGCAGTAAAAGTAGCGTTATAAAACTAAATGGTTTATACCAGCTTTGCTCTATTTTACTCACCCGTGCTCACCAAACTGCATTTTACATAGAGCTGAATAAGTACCATCTTTAGCTAGTAAACTCTGATGATCGCCACTTTCAATCACCCGACCACCATCAATAACGTATATTTTGTCGCTGTTCTCAATGGTTGAAAGACGATGGGCAATGACTATAGACGTTTTGTCTTGCATTAGGGTATCAAGAGCTTGCTGAATTAGTTTTTCAGACTCTGTGTCTAAGGCTGAAGTTGCTTCATCTAAAATTAAAATAGGTGCATCTTTTAATATAGCGCGAGCAATTGCTATACGTTGACGTTGACCACCAGAGAGCATTACCCCGTTTTCACCGACCATGGTATTGAGTTGCTCAGGTAGGTCTTTAACAAATTCCCACACGTGGGCTTGTTTAACCACCTCTTCTAATTGCTGCGGTGTTATTTCGCGGCTTATGCCATAACAAATATTATTAGCAATTGTGTCGTTAAATAACACAACTTGCTGAGATACTAAGGCAAACTGGCGGCGTAAATCAGCCAGTTTATATTTATCAATCGCAACGCCATCTAATAAAATTTCACTTGGTGCTTCTAAATCATAATAACGCGGTAATAAATTAGAAATAGTCGATTTACCCGAGCCTGAACGCCCTACAAGCGCGATGCTTTCACCGGCCTTTATACTTATTGATAGGTTATTTAAAACAGCTTCATCTTTAGTTGGGTATTTAAAGGTAACATTTTTAACCTCAATTTCGCCCTTCACTTTATCTACGCTGTAAGTACCTTTGTCTTTTTCAATTTCTTCATCTAAAACTAAAAAAATACTTTGCGCTGCAGAAATACCGCGCTGCATATCACTGTTCACGTTTGCTAATTGTTTAAGCGGGCGTAAAAGCATCATCATAGAAGAAATGAGTACCATAAAATCGCCAGAGCTGATCGTATCTATCATTGAAGGCATAGATACAACCCACAAAATAACAGCCATTGCACTTGCTGCAAGCACTTGAATTACCGACACGCTTAACGCTTTAGTGGCATCCATTTTAATACGTTGCTGGCGATTATGATTATTGATTTTTGAAAACTGGTCGATTTCTTGTTTTTGCCCACCAAAGCCATGAATAACTTTGTGTCCACTTAGCATTTGCTCAGAGCTACGGGTGACCTGCCCCATTGCAGACTGTATATTTTTCGAAATATGGCGAAAGCGTTTAGACACAAACGTTACAATAATTGCCACTAATGGAATGATCACTAAAAAAATCAGCGAAAGCTGCCAGCTGGTATAAAACATAAGGGCAAGTAAAAAAACGACAAAAGCGCCTTCTCTTACAACAATTAACAGTGCTTTGGTGATTGCTTGCTGAACTTGTTCTGTATCAAAAGTAATTTTTGAAATTAAATCACCTGTTGAGTTTTTATCATGAAACGAAACAGGCAAATGTAATATGTGTTCAAATAACTGCTGGCGTAACGAACGAACTACTTGCGAGCCTACATAGCTTAGGCAATACGAAGACATAAAATTAAACAGACCACGCCCTATTACCAGCGCAATTACAACAAAAGGGGCATAAGCTAGCACTTCGTTATTACGTTGGTTTAGACCTTCATCAATAAAGGGTTTCATTAATTGAATAAATAAAGCATCCATACCCGAATAGCCGATCATTCCAATAATAGCGACGAAGGCAACGCTTTTATAATCACCAACGTAAGAAATCAACCGTTTATAAATTTGTGTAGTACTTTGACTCATATTACTCTCGTTATACAATTACAGCCCTTATTGTATCCTTCAAACCGTTAAAACTAAACGTCAATCTTCTATAAACCAATAACTTTCGTGTTTGCGCGCCGTTGTCACTTTAAAGCTATCTTGATAAATACTTACCGTAATTTGCCCATCAAGTGCCGTAACATATTGTTTAGCATTTATAGCTTTGTAGCGCGAAACCACTTTTTCACTGGGAAATTGCCATTGGCCTTGAAAAGCTGTTGAGTGAATAACCGTATGCGGATTTACATGGTTGATAAATTCCGTGCTTGAAGACGTATCGCTGCCATGATGAGGGCTTAAAATCACATCGGCTTGTAATGAGTGAGTTTTAATAAGGCTCAGCTCACGTGCTTTAGAAATATCACCCGTTAATAACATAGTAAGTTGGGGTGATTTGATTAAAAGCACACACGAATTATCGTTTTCGTTATTAAATGTGCTATCAGCAAAGCTGCTAATGCGCAATCCATTAAAGTTATAATCTAAAGACATACACTGTGTGGTTGTGCCGTGTGGGTGAAAACGCTTAAAACTTTCACCAAATCCTGCATTAATAAAATGTGCTGCGCCCCCTGCATGGTCGTTGTCTTGATGGCTTATTATTGCATCACTAACGGTTAAGTTATGTGTTTTTAAATAGGGAATTAACACACTGTATGTACGGCTAAAACGGTTAAAATAACTCGGGCCAAAATCGTAAACCAGCGCTTGATTGTCTTTTTCGAGTAACGTCATTAATCCGTGCCCAACATCAAACACATGCAATTGCCAAAGAGGCTTTGGTAAATACAGATAATCTATTAATGTAACGCATAGAGGAATGAGTGCTAAACGTTTAAAGGGGCTAAACCAGGCGATTAATATGCATAGATAAGCTGCAACTAAGTACAATGTAGGCGGTTTAGCTATATCTAACCATCTGTAATGCCAAGGGATTGCTTCCATATACTTAAACAATGTTATAAGTACACTATCGAATAATAAAATGATGGGCGTTATATCTACTACAGCACTTATTATCGTAAATAGTAGCAAAAGAGGCATGATCGCAACGCTTAATAATGGAATTGCCAATAAATTAATAACCAACCCAGCAATACTTACCCCACTAAAATAAATAAGGGTAATAGGCAAAAGCCCAATAAATAAAGCAAGCTGAATAATACACAGCGCCATAAACACGCTAAGCCAATTATATTTAGTTTTAGGAAGGTGCTTTATAACAAGGAAAATAATTGCAACCGCAATGAAAGAAAAATATAAACCTGGGTTTAAAACATTAAAAGGATTGATGAGTAATACAGCGACTAAAGCATATAGAATGCTTCGCCAGCGCAGTGGCTGTTTGGCAATAAAGTAAAGACCTAATACGCAACTTAACATAATAAATGCGCGAGTCGCTGAGAGTAAAAATTCACTTAAATAAACATAGATAAATGCCGCTAACCAGCCGATAAAACTATAAATAATAGTTAAATTAATAGACTGCAATACGTTAATTTTAAAGATGTATGCTGTGTACTTACTCAGTAAATAAAAACAGCTGAATATAAGCCCTATGTGCAACCTTGAAATGGCTAATAAATGGCTGAGCCCTAAACTTTGCATTGTTTGTTTATTTTCAAACGACATCAGTGATTTATCACCACTAAGCAATGCATAATAAAGCCAATTAAGCGTTGTGTTTTGATAAGTGTGTTTTAAGAACGACCTGTATTTATAAATTATTGAAGGTGAAGCCGCGTTAGTAATGCGCAATTGCTTATTAAGTACTTTGCCTTTAAATAATATGCGTTGTTTAAAGGCATGCACATTATTATCAAACACACCGATATTTTTAATTGTTCTGAATTTTTTCAGCGCTATTGTTGCCTCAAAAGTATCGCCCTGTTTAATAAGCTGTGCAGAATCGACACTTAACATGGCTTTAGGTGCTTTAAATTTGTATATTTCATCCCCATTTAACTTTAATAACGTTGCTTTTATATACTGTGGTTGCTTTGCAGAGATAACGTCATCAACAAGAATTGTGGCAGGGGAAGCATAGTTATTTTCATCATTTGGCAATGTATAGCTATAAAACAAGTAAAAGTGCACAACAATGCAGCAAATAGCTAAAATAAACCCTAACAAAACATTCAAAAACGGCTTAAAATAGGCGCTCGCAATAAGGACAGATATTGTGATGACTGTAAATTCATGGGTTTGATAATAAAATACGGTTGAAATACAACCTATTACAAATCCAAGACTAATCCACACTGAAGTAAATGGTTGCTTGAAATGCCTAAGAAAACGATCCAACGATTTTTACCTGATCCTAATAAAATTAGGCATCATAAAACACTTAGAATATTCGGCCGTTTATTACAAGACGCCAACCTATGGCATTTAAACAGACGCTCGGCAAGGGGCGCATTTGCGGTTGGTTTATTTTTTGCGTTCATCCCTGTTCCTTTTCAAATGGTTTTAGCCGCTGCGGCAGCTATTGTATTTAGAGTTAACTTACCTATTTCTGTGGCATTAGTGTGGCTTACCAATCCACTGACTATGCCGCCAATATTTTACGGCTCATACCTTGTAGGTACGCTTGTTTTAAATCAACCAGAGCAGCATTTTGCATTTGAAGCCAGTTGGGCATGGTTCCTAGAAAGCCTTTCTACCATCGGCCCTGCATTTTTAATTGGCTCACTGGTGTGCGCTTCTGTTGCCGCTATTATTGCTTATTTAGGTATTGATATTATTTGGCGACGCTCTGTGCGCAAAGCCTGGTTAGCGCGAAATACTAATACGTAATAAAGCCAACTATTAAAGTACTCAAAGAGAATGACTTAATGAAGCAAATTGAGTAACTAATTAACGTTAAGCACTTTATTATAGACGAAAAAAAACCAACTTTTATAAGTTGGTTTTTTTATGAAAAGCATAAAGCTTAAAATCTAAATACTCTGCGTAAGCCCACTAGCGGCAATAATAACAGTGTGTACCAAGGGAAGCTTGCTGAGCTTCTTTCATAAAGCTCTTCCTCTATGGGTGTACAGTCTTCTACTTCACCATCAATAGGTGTTAGTTTTACTGCAACAGCAACACTTTCGTACTCAATATTACCTTCAATATCAGTTTCTACATTACCAAAGGTATCGCGCTTTTCAACGGTTTTGGTAGCTACACCAAAAATCTCATTGTCTTCATTAATGACTTTCGCTTCAGCCATTGTGTAGGCGTAGTCTGTTTCACCATCTGTTTCGTAACAAGGTAGTAAATCGTTTAAGTTGGTAATTTTATCGTCACCAATTTTATATATAAACGCTTCTTTACGACGGCTGTTTTCAGATGTACCTACCTCGCCTTCACCAACAACATAACCTTGGTTATTAATATCATTACCATAAGCGCTTGAGCTATTAAAGTAACCGGTAGGGAAAACGGTATTGCCAGTACTTATATCATGATAGAAAAACTGATCACGGATCGTGGTTTCAATACGCTTTGATGCATAACCAACAATTACATCGTTGTCATTTACAGCAAGCGCTTTGCCAGAAAGCCAATCATCTTCTTGGTCTATAAAATTAAACACGTCACCATTTTTAAAATAAACAGGCATTGTTAAAATAGTGTCGTCATTTTTATAGTAACGAGCATTTGAAGAGCCCACCACTGTGCCATTATTATTTAGCGCAAGAGCGGTACTTGTAAAAGCAAAGTCATCATCTTCTTCTGGCGTTAAGGCAAGGCCTAGTATTTCAGTAGAAGTGATATTAAATGCTTCATCAAGCTCCCATTTTACCGCGCGCTCATCAAATACGCCGGTGGTTACACTTGAATTTAATAATTCCACACAGGTATTAGTTGGCTCGTCTTCGTTATCACAGTTATCTTCAATATTATCAAGCCTGTCTTCAGGAATACCTGTTGAAACATAACCAACAACAGTGTACCCGTCATTTGTTTTAACAATATCGTTAGCTCGGCTAGTACCGCCGTAATCGTCAAAGTCTGGAACTAACTCAACCTTTTGCGTTCCATCTTCAGAAATAACTATTCCGCGCTCAATAAAGTCATGGGTAAACCATGTTTCTTCTTCATCTTCATCATCTGGCGTAAATAAAACTTTATCATATGGAGCTGCACTCCAACCTACGCTCACGCCATCTTCGCTTACCGCATTATAAAAGTTACTAACCGAACGCGTTAAACCATCGTAATCTACCGACTCTTCATCAAACAGTATTTGCTCAGTTACTATGCCATCGTCAAACTTAATACCAACTACCGAGCTTAACTTTTGGTACTCGTAATCCGTTGGTCTGCCAGCTAAAAAGCTAACCATAAATGAATGCGCATCGGCGTTATTAAAAACCGCATCGTTATTTTCTATATCATCAAGTGTAAAAGTAATTTCTTTATCACTTAGCTCAAAGTTGTACTCTTCACTATCGTACGCATTTTCAATAACGCTTTCGGTAAAGTCGATATAGCTAATATCGATTGGTAAATTATACAATCCGTTGGCAGTACCAATAATGTGCCCGCTTTCGCTTACGTCAGTCACGTAAGAATGTTTAGCGCCGTCAAGAGTACCTAGTTCTGTTAATTCATAGGTTGCACTTAATGCAGATGTACTCAATGTCGCTAAAATACTGGCAGCGAGTAATTTATATTTCATTTTAATCCTTACTACTGATTCTGTAATTCTTCAAGTTCTTCCCAGCGCTCAAACGCGGCTTCAAGGTCAGACTCAAGTTTTGCTAAATGGTTCAATGCATTAGTGGTTACGTCGCTATCTTGTTTGAAAAAGTCAGGATCGCTCACTACAGCTTGCTGCGCTTCTACAGCGGCTTCAAGTTGTTCCATTTTATTGGGTAGTTGCTCTAATTCAAGTTTTAATTTGTAAGAAAGCTTAGTGCTTTTGTTTTCAGGCTTTGTCGCGGCTACAGGCGCAGGTTTAACGTCTTTTTTTGGTGCTTGTTGCTGTTTTTCCTGCTCGGCTAAATAGCTTAAATAAGCTTGGTAATCGGTGTAACCCCCTACCATATCAGTTATTTTGCCATCACCTTCAAACGCCCATACACTACTACACGTATTATCAATAAATTCACGGTCATGGCTTACTATAAGCACAGTACCCTGATACTGATTAATAATTTCTTCGAGTAACTCTAATGTTTCAATATCCAAGTCATTAGTTGGCTCATCGAGTACTAAAATATTTGAGGGTTTTAGAAATAGTTTTGCAAGTAAAAGCCTGTTTTTCTCACCACCAGAGAGTGCTTTTACAGGTGTACGCGCACGTGCCGGTGGAAACAAAAAGTCTTGCAGGTAACCAAGTACATGACGAGAACGCCCGCCCATCATTACCTCTTGTTTACCCTCGGCAACGTTATCTTGAACAGTGGCCTCTTCATCAAGCTTTTGCCTGTATTGGTCAAAGTAAGCAAATTCTAAATTAACGCCTTGTTTAATATGACCGCTATCGGCTTCTAAATCACCAAACAGCAGTTTAAGTAAGGTAGTTTTACCAATACCATTTGGGCCTACTAAGCCAATGCGGTCACCGCGCATAACAAGGGTAGAAAAATCATTAGCAATCACTTTATCTTTAAATGCATGACTAAGGTGTTTTGCCTCAAACACTAGCTTGCCGGATCTATCAGCCGTTTCAATATTAAAATCGGTTTTACCTACTTGCTCTACACGGGCTTTGCGCTCAACACGTAGCTGTTTAAGTTCACGTACACGGCCTTCGTTGCGGGTACGACGGGCTTTAACCCCTTGGCGTATCCAGGCTTCTTCCTCTGCTAAACGCTTATCAAAAAGTGCATTTTGTGATTCTTCTACTTTTAAGTCATGCGCTTTTTGTTCAAGGTAGGTCGCGTAATCGCCAGGGTAAGAGATAAGTTTACCGCGGTCTAAATCTAAAATACGCGTTGCAACAGCACGGATAAACGCACGGTCATGCGATATAAATACAATACCGCCTTTAAATTCTTTTAAAAACTGCTCTAGCCATTTAACACTGTCTACGTCTAAATGGTTTGTTGGTTCATCAAGTAACAATAAGTCAGGCTCACTCACAAGAGCACGTGCTAAAGCAACTTTACGCAACCAACCACCTGAGAGCGACTCTAATTTAGCATCTGGGCTAAGCTCTAAACGCGTTAGTACTAATTGAATACGCGAATCAAAACGCCAACCGTCACACGCTTCTAAATCGTTAGATAAACGCTCAAGCTTATTTAGCAGTTTGTCGGTGCAGTCGGTTTGTAGTTGTGTGCTTACATGATGATAATCAATCAGCAAATTAGCAATATCAGGCATACCCTGTGCTACATAATCGAATACTGAGCCGTTTGCTCCTTTAGGAGGATCTTGCTCTAAGCGAGATATTTTGATCCCGCCAAGCTGGTTAATTTCACCATCATCTAAAATAACTTGGCCATCTAGTACTTTTAAAAGTGTAGATTTACCCGCCCCATTTCGCCCTACAATACAGACGCGCTCACCGCTTTCTATCACTGCATCAGCATCATCAAGTAATGGGTGCGTACCATAAGCTAACTGCGCTTTTTGTATTCTAATCAAATCCATAAATACTGCTCTTTTATTCTTGCGCTAAAAATTCATGCACTGTTTGTGCATCAAACGGCCAATACAAATGGTGGCCGCTTTTGCTCTCAAATACGGGAATACTTAACTGAAAACGCGCTATTAGCTGCTCATCAGTGAGTATATCAATTAATTTAAGCTCACTATTTTTATCCAAAACCGATAATAAAACCTGCTCGGCTTGCTCACATAAATGACAGCCATCGGTGTGGTACAAAACATAATTAGCCATGGGTAATTAACCAACTGTTGTGTATTTTTTTATTACGTTTGAAATCAGGTGATAACGTTTTTTCTGAAATATTTTCAGCTTTTAAGCCTAAACCCATCAAACCTACTTCATCCATTACAAAACCACGTTTGTTATTAGAAAAAATTAATGTACCCGACGGACTCAAGATTTTTTTAACCCAAGTAAGTAATTTTATATGATCGGTTTGCACATCAAACGCGTCTTTCATTCGTTTAGAATTAGAAAAAGTAGGCGGGTCTAAAAAGATTAAATCGTATTGTCCTTGTGCGTATTCTAGCCATTTTAAACAATCAGCTTGCTCAAAACGGTAGCGGGTATTGCTAATATCATTTAACGCAAAGTTATCTTGGCCCCACTTAAGGTAGGTTTTTGATAAATCAACGGTGGTAATTGCTTTTGCACCCCCTAATGCCGCGTGCACAGAGGCTGTACCTGTGTAGGCAAATAAGTTTAAAAAGCGTTTGTCTTTTGCATTTTGCTGAATATAGCGACGCGCTAAACGATGATCTAAAAACAGCCCTGTATCGAGGTAATCAAACAAGTTTACTTTAAACTTAGCGCCAAATTCTTCCACCACCATAGTGCGGTTTTGTTTAGCCATTGGGGTGTACTGCTCTTCCCCTTTTTGTTTTTTACGCACTTTAACGGCAATGTTTTCAGGCGCTATGTTTAGCTGCTGTGCAGTTAAGCTAATCACATCTTGAAGACGCTTTTCTGATGTTTTTTCGTCAATTTCTTTAGGTGCTGCGTATTCAAAAATAACAGCAGAATCGCCGTAAATATCAACCGCTACGTTGTATTCAGGAATATCAGCATCGTATACGCGATAAGCTTGTACTTCGTTTTGTTTAAGCCAATTTTTTAGGCCTTGTTTGTTCTTTTTCAAACGATTAGCAAACGACATTGAGCCTTCAAAATTAAGAGCCGGTTTGTCATCGCTTGTCAGGCTTACCTGTTTATCATCTAACTGATATAAATTTAGCTCTACATCTAATGGGCCGTTTTTAAATTTATAACGCTTTTGTTTGACCAGTTTTAACAGCTTAAATAAGCTTTCATCCATGCCTAGTAACGCAAGCTTCCAATGATTAAAGTGCTTTTTAAAACCCACGCCCATGCTGCGGTGTAAATTTACCAGCTCAGCCATAGAGCCAATACGTTCGCCGTACGGTAAGTTAGAAATAACCACCCCGGGTAATTTAGCAACAGAGGTAAGCTTAGTTGCATCACTTTGCTTAAACTTTATAACATTACCCAGCTCTGCACGCTCGGCATTGGCAATGGCTTTATCGAGAACTTGCGCATCGTAATCGTGGCCAATTAACCACAATTTAGGATCGGTAATTTGCTCAATTAATTCTTCACGCAGTTGTTTAAATTTGGCCGCTCTAAAACTAGGTAAACGCTCAAAAGCAAACCCTTCTCTAAATAAACCAGGTGCTTCGTTACGCGCCATGCCCGCAGCTTCTATTAAAATAGTGCCTGCACCACAACATGGGTCAAATAAAGGTTGATTTACATTTTCAAGCCAACCACTGCGTTTAATAATCGCGGCCGCTAAGTGCTCTTTAATAGGCGCTTTACCTTGGCCTTGGCGATAACCGCGCTCAGACAAACGAGGTCCCGAGTAATCAATATACAAAGCCACACCATGGCGATTTAAACGCGCCACAACACGCACATTGGCATCTTGCTTATCTACATTTGGGCGCTGTTCGTATAAATCGTTAAAGTAGTCAACAATCGCATCTTTAATTACCAAGCCTGAAAACTGGGTATTTTTTAAAGAGTCGTTGGTACCATTAAAATCAACGGCAAATGTTTGTGTAGGGCCAAACCATTCTTGCCATGGCTGAAAACGAGCAAATTTATACAGGCTATCTTTATCATTAACGCCTTCTTTTTCTTCAATAAGCATCAGCACACGTGTTGCATAACGAGTTGATAGACAAACCTTTTGCGCCAATGTTGAATCTGCCTCAAAGCGAACAGAACCCACAGTTTGTTTAGACACGACGGCGCCTAATTCTGTTAGTTCATCAACAAGTAAATTTTCGATTCCGATAGAAGTAAGTGCGATAAATTGCAAAGTAATAACCCTTAATAGCTAATTGCGCAGGATTATAACATAGGTTGGCTGACAAACACTTGATAAACGCAGCTCGATTTGTAAATTTGCTAAGCTGATTTAGTGTGATATTGCTCAAGTAATAGAGGGTGAACACGATTGTTTAAAACGCGGATAACTTCAAACTGTTCAAGAGACAAATTATCATCAAGTTTGAATGTTTCGTTAAGGTTTAAGCAAATTGAAGCATCAGGGCAATGCTCAACAATTAAAAACTCACCGGTTTGTGCTTTTGAGGTAAGTTTAACGATGGCTTCTGTACTTGGCTGGGTGCCAGTGTACTCTTCAAAAAACCAACTTTTAGCCAGTACCGGTTTCAAATGAAATTTTACAGCGGTGGCATTGAGCGCAATTTGGCAAATTTGTGCAGGCTTATACAGCTCAAAACCATCTAAGTAATTGTATACCTGCTCATAAAAGGCAGCATCTTCTAAGCTAAAACGCGGGTTTTCAAATACACAGTCGGTGAGTTGTCTTAATTTATACGGGGTGCATAGTTGCATATCGTCATTTAAATCAAGTAGTAAGCGGTTTTTATTTGCACATGCAATCCACTGCCATTGTTTTGTTGCTTGTAACATTTGCCTCCTCCTTGTTTAAAAATTTATTTTTAATTAAGACATTAATATTAGATTATAACGGCTTTTGACCATTTTTAAAACATTTGTTTAGAACATTTATTGAACGATCAAAAGCTTACATAACTGATCCTTATAAGGAATCAACGATCGATTTTACCAATTGTGGCCCTTTGTAGATGAACCCAGTATAAACCTGCACTAAATTTGCGCCTGCATTTAGCTTTTCTTGAGCAGATTGCGCATCATCAATACCACCTACACCAATAATTGGTAATTTACCTTGTGTTAAACGTTTAAGTTCGCTAACAACGTGTGTAGAGCGCTCTTTTACTGGGCTGCCAGATAAACCACCCGCCTCATCGGCGTATTGCTGACCCATTACTGCACTACGTTCAAGCGTAGTATTTGTTGCGATTACGCCATCAATTTGATTAGTTAATAGTGACTCGCTAACCTGCTCAATTTGGATTTGATCAAGATCTGGCGCTATTTTAACCAGCATAGGTACTTCCTTATTATGCTTGGCAATTAAATCAAGCTGTTCATTCTTTAAACTTTGCAGTAAATCATCTAACGCCGCGCCATATTGTAAATCGCGCAGCCCTGGGGTATTTGGAGATGAAATATTCACCGTAATATACGAAGCATGTTCGAACACTTTACGCATACAATGAATGTAGTCGTCTTTACCTTGCTCATTTGGGGTATCTTTATTTTTACCAATATTAATACCTAAAATACCGGTGTACTTGGCATTTTTTACATTATTAACTAAATTATCGACCCCTTTGTTATTAAAGCCCATTCGGTTAATAATGGCATTTGATTGCGGTAATCTAAAAATGCGCGGCTTATCATTACCTGCTTGGGGGCGCGGGGTAACTGTGCCAACTTCTACAAAACCAAAGCCCATTTGGCTAAAGGCATCAATACACTCAGCGTTTTTATCTAAACCTGCAGCCAAACCCACAGGGTTTTTAAACTCAAGACCTAAAAAATTAACGGGTTTGTTTTGTAGTTGTTGTGACCAAGCTGCGTTTAAAGGGGTGTGTGCAAAACGGCGTAAATTATTAAGCGCAAACTCATGTGCCCATTCAGCATCTCGGGTGAACATAAAACGGCGGGCTAAATCGTAAAACATGAATTGTTCCTCTTTATATTACAGACAAAAAAATACCTCAGACTAGGCTGAGGTATTGTATAACAATTTTAACAATTAACTGATTATTTACTGAATAAATAACCAATTAAAGCTAAATTATTTTCCTGATGTATCACAGTTATGGCTTAACAACATTAATTCGCGCAGTGCAACTGAGAACTTAGCAAAGTCGTGACTTTGCGAGGTTTTAAATTCAGCTAACATTTGCTTCCAACGCTGTAGCAGCAGATCTTGGCTTGCCATCCACTGATCGATTTGATTATCAACATCGTTTTCGTCACCTTCAAAGCTGTTTAGCACAACATGAGAAAGCGTACGTTGTTGCCAATCAAGCTCTTCACGGTACGACGCACGGGCAAGTGCTTGCCAATGGTTAGAAACAGGCTGGTTAGTAATTTGATCTAAGAACCAGTGTAAGCCCATACGCGAGCCAAGTTTAAAGTAGGTATTAGATACCATCGCCACACTGCGGCCTGAATTATGCGCTATTTCAGCAATATCCATTACAGAGAACAGGCTAGAAAGGTCAATAATACGCTTAGCAATTTGCTTAGGTACACCTTTTTCAACTAGCTCATTTGCTTTGCCAGTTAAACATTCGTGTTCTTTGTCTTGCATGTACGTATTTAAGTTTTCGCTTAAATCTTTAAATGTTGGCGCAAAGAACTCGATAGCTTGTTCAATTGTTTGTGCCTTATTACGATGACGTAAGAACCAGCGTGTTGCACGACGAACAGTACGACGTAATTGGTACAGCATTTCGGTTTGAACCGCTGCTGGGATTTTATTATCTAGCGCGCTGATTGATGACCAGGTTTCACGCATTTCAAAAATCTCACTCGCAATTGAATAGCACATTGCGATTTCAGCTTCGTTAGCACCGGTCTCTTCGTTCATGCGTACCATGAAGTTTAAGCCCATGTCATTAACGATATTGTTCGCCAGTTTTGTTGCAATAATTTCTTTGCGCAGTGGGTGATTATCCATCGCGTCGTTAAATTTTTCACGCAGTGGACGCGGGAAAGACTTAACTAGTAGCTGACGGTAGTAAGGGTTTTCGGTAATTTCATCTGTTACTAAAGACTCTTTAAGCACCATTTTAGCGTACGAAACTAATACTGAAAGCTCTGGACGTGTTAGGTCTTTACCTGCTGCAGCGCGCTCTGCCAACTCTTCATCAGTTGGTAAAAACTCGATTGCACGGTTTAGCTTGCCTTCTTTTTCAAGGGCATGAATAAAGCGAATCTTCTCTTTAAGAGTTGATGCACCTTTAGACTGTGTAATCGACAATGTATGTGTTTGACGGTAACAATCTTTAAGTACAAGCTCAGATACTTCGTCGGTCATAGAGTAAAGTAACTCATCACGTTGTTTACGTGTTAAATCACCTTCTGAAACTAAGCCATTAAGTAAAATTTTAATATTTACTTCGTTATCTGAACACGCAACACCACCTACGTTATCAATAAAGTCGGTATTTACACGCCCGCCTTTGGCTGCAAACTCGATACGCCCTAATTGGGTTGCACCTAAGTTACCACCCTCACCTAATATTTTAGCGCCAAGGTCTTTACCGTTTATGCGCAGCGCATCGTTTGCACGATCCCCTACATCAGCGTCTGTTTCGTGGCTGTTTTTAATGTAAGTACCAATGCCACCGTTCCACAGTAAATCAAATTCCATCATTAATGAGGCTTTGATTAACTCATTCGGTGTCATGCTTGCTTTTTTAGTGCCAAGCATTTTTTTCATTTCTGGGCTTAAAGAAATCGATTTAGCTGCGCGCGAGAAAATCCCACCACCCGCTGAAATCAGATCTTTATTGTAATCTTCCCATGATGAACGAGGCAGGTTAAACAAGCGCTCACGCTCTGGGTAAGAGGTCGCTGCATCTGGTGTAGGGTCTACAAATATGTGCATATGGTTAAACGCGACTTGTAAGCGAATGTGCTTAGACAATAACATGCCGTTACCAAATACGTCGCCGGCCATATCACCAATAGCAACCACAGTGAAATCGGTAGTTTGACAGTCAATATCCATTTCACGGAAATGACGTTTAACAGACTCCCATGCACCTTTTGCTGTTATGCCCATTTTCTTATGGTCATAACCTACTGAACCACCTGATGCAAACGCATCACCTAGCCAGAAGTTGTATTCGTTAGCAATACCGTTAGCAATATCAGAGAAGGTAGCTGTACCTTTATCGGCTGCAACTACTAGGTATGGGTCGTCTTCATCGTGACGCGTTACATTAGCTGGCGGTACAATTTCACCACGCTCAATGTTATCGGTAATGTCTAATAAACCACGAATGAAAATCTTGTAACACTCTTGACCTTCTTTAATAAAGGCTTCGCGTTCACTCGGTAGCTGCTTACATACAAAACCACCTTTAGAACCTACCGGAACAATTACGGTGTTTTTAACTTGTTGCGCTTTTACTAAGCCCAGTACCTCAGTACGGAAATCTTCACGACGGTCTGACCAACGAAGGCCACCACGAGCAACTTTACCCCCACGTAAATGCACACCTTCTACACGCGGAGAGTATACAAAAATCTCAAATGCTGGCAGCGGAAGCGGCATATCAGGAATTAAGCTAGGCTGTACTTTAAACGACACGTAAGATTTAAACTGACCTGTTTCATCTTTTTGGAAGTAGTTCGTACGCAGTGTTGCGACAATCATATCTACGTATAAACGTATAATACGGTCATCATCAAGGTTCGCTACGTTTTCAAGCTCTAAGTAAATTTGTGCACTTAATTTCTCAAGTGTTTTAGGACTTGCAGGGCTTTTTACTGAGAATTTTTTAGCAAATAAGTTAACTATTTGCGCAGCAATATGCGGGTAATTTGCAAACGTACTCTCAATGTAGGTCTGTGAGAAAGTAACCCCAATTTGGCGCATGTATTTTGCATAGGCACGTAATATAGAGGCTTCACGACCTGTTAAACCACCCATTAATACTAAGCGGTTAAAGCCGTCGTTTTCAAGGCGGTTGCCCCATACATTAGTTAATGCAGCGCGAAAACGAGCAGAAATCTTATCAAAGTCGGCCATTCCTTTGCTGTCAATCAGCATAGAGAAGTCCATGATCCAATTGATACGACCATCACTTGTTTTAACAGAATATGGCGTTTCACCTACAACGCGTAAACCAAAGTTTTCTAGCATTGGCATAACATCAGATAAGTGAATTGGCTCATCTTTATGGAACAAGCTTAGGCGTACAATATTGCTGTTAGCTTCTTCTTGCGGACGGTAGAACAACATTTCTAGCTTGTTCTCGTCGTTTAACAATTCTAGTTTTTCAATATCTACAACCGCAGCACTTGGTAGTACTTCATCTTTGTAAGAGCGTGCAAACGCGTTGCAATATTTACGATTTAGCTCATTACCGCGGGCTTCCCCTGCTGACTCTAACAGTGCAGATTGTAATTTATCTTCCCATGTACGAGCAGCTTCTACTAGGTTGTTTTCGATGTCTTTCACGTTATATTCGATATTGTTATCGGTCACACGAACGGTGTAATGTGTACGCGCCAGTGTTGACTCAGAGAAATAGGTAGTAAATTCGACTTTTTCGTCAGAATTAAAGGCGTTAGCTAAAATGTCTTGTGTTTCTCGGCGTAGCGCTGTGTTATATCGCTCACGCGGGACGTACACCATACAAGAGAAGAAACGTCCGTAGGCGTCTTTACGAACAAACAAGCGACACATGTCACGCTCTTGAATTTGTAAAACACCCATTGCTACTTCGAGTAACTCGCTCTCGCGAGCTTGAACTAATTCATCACGTGGGTACGTTTCTAAAATATTAAGTACCGCTTTGTATGCATGGGTGCCTTTTGCAAAGTCACACATATCCATAATACGGTTAATTTTAGTTTTTAGAACAGGCACATCTGCTGCGCTGTTGTTGTAAAAGCTTGATGAAAATAGGCCGATAAAACGGTCTTCACCAACCACATTGCCTTCATCATCAAAGCGTTTAATACCAACGTAATCTATGTAGGCTGGGCGATGAACGCGCGATACAGAGTTCGTTTTTGTTAATACTAATAAATTACTGCTGAGGGCTTCTTGGCGAGCAAATTCAGGTAATTCAGATAATAAACGTGTGTGCTCATCGGTTGAATTTTTCATCAGGCCAAGACTTGTGTCCATTTTACCTTTTAGCTGGTAATCACCTTGTACAGGGGTAAGCTCGTACTCGCGATAACCCATTAAAGTAAAGTTATCTTTTGCCAGCCAATCTAAAAACTCTACGGCTTCAGATACTTCGTTTTTGTTTTTATTGTGCTTACGTTTTGGTACTTCTTTAGTAACAGAGACTAATTTTTCGCGAATTGGCTGCCAATCATCTACCGCAATAGAAACATCAACCAATACTGATTCGAGCTCTTTTTTGAAAGAAGCAATAACAGATGCATCGGTTTGGCGGTCAATCTCAATAAAGAACACTGTTTTAGTAGAGGTTGATTCTTGCTCTGCTTTTAAATTTGATAAACCAGAAATTTTAGCGTTATCGTCACGCTGAATTTTTAGTGGGCAGTGAAGTAATAAGTGAGAAGCTATATTTTCACGGGTCATAGCCATACGAACAGAATCGACTAAAAATGGCATATCTTTAGCAATAATTTCTACAATTGTATGTGATGACTGCCAGCCATCTTTTGCTACTTCAGGGTTGAAAACGCGAATTACTGCGTCGTCCGTGGTGTTTTTTTCTAGTGCATTCCAAAGGCTGAGTGCAGCACCGTATAGGTCACTATCATTGCGATTTGCCAAATCCTCTTTAGACATATTG
>NZ_DJHW01000109.1:0-21434 GCF_002433295.1 Pseudoalteromonas sp. UBA6610
GCGACCGTCTTTCTTAGGTTTTTAATAGTGCGGTCATTGCGACTACCAAAAATCTTGGTAAATAAATTAGATATCATGATAAAACCGTTACAATGTATTCTTTGTTAACCGAGTGTCGGCTAACCCATTTTTTACAATTGGTAATTAATATGTACTTTTACATAACCTGTAGAACATATTAATTAGCAATTTTGTATTAAAGAGCCTCAAAGCACTGTTTAATACGTGTGCTACTATACCAGACTCTGCCAAACAACAAACTATCTCAACTAAAAGATGTGTATTAAAAACAGAAAAATTTGATCTGATGCGTAAAAATCACTTTAACTGATTTAATTACGCTAAAAAATAGCAGCAAGTTGTGAAGATATGGTGTTAAAAAATTTAAAAACAAGAGTGCTAGGGCATGCTGGCCTTGGGTGATTGAAATTCATTCAATCTACAAAGCTCAACACACCCTAGGTGGGTTAATTTATACTTAGTTACCCACCTTATTACGCTGTGCTTTTTAAAGTTTAAACTGATTAACCGTTTTGTTTAAGGCAACAGCAAGATCGCTTAAATCGCGTGCTTCATCTGCTAAAATGTGTGCGTGATCAGCGGTGCTGTTTACTAAGCCATTAATTGCTGCAAGGCTGGTATTAATGTCCTCTGCGACAACGGTTTGTTGCTCAGTTGAAGTGGCAATTTGGTGGCTTTGGTCTTGCACTTTAGTTACCGACTGAGCAATGTTTTGTAATGAACTTAGTACTTCTTTTGTTTGCGATACTGAGCCTTCAGTTTGCTCTTGCCCTTGTAGCATCATTACCGACGCTTGTTGGGCAATTTGCTGTAAGCGAGAAATCATATTACGAATATCGTCTGTTGATTCTTGCGTACGGCTTGCCAGTGAACGTACTTCATCAGCAACTACCGCAAAACCACGGCCATGCTCACCTGCACGCGCAGCTTCAATGGCGGCATTTAGAGCAAGTAAGTTGGTTTGATCGGCAATGGAGTTAATTACATCCACCAATGCACCAATGTTATTACTTTCTTGCTCAAGCCCTGCTACCACTTTAGATGCTTCACCTATGTGTAGCGCAAGTTCGGTCATCACACGTTGTGCTTGAGTTGAGCGGTCAGCCCCTTCGGCAGTAATAGCTTGTACTTCTTCGGCGGCGCTGTTGGTATGTTGTGCGTTACGCGATATTTCAAGTACAGTGCTGGCCATTTCGGTCACGGCGGCACTTACGCTGTCTACTTGTTGTTTTTCTTGCTGTATTTCGGTGTTGGTTTGAGCAGATACGTTTTTAAGTTGCGCTGCGGCATTGGTTAACTGCTCAGCTTGTGCGGCTGTTTCTAGCATCATGGCGCGCAGCTTATCAATGAATGTATTCATGTGATTGGCAAGCTGGCCGACCTCATCCTGGCTGGTAATATTAATCTTTTGGGTTAAATCGCCTTCGCCCGATGCAATATCACGCATTATATTAGTTAAAGTGGTAATAGGCTGCGAGATCATGTGGGTTGCCCATAATATCATTGCTAAAATGATCACTAAAATAATCACCACTGCGGTGGTTGTGGTGGTAACCGCCTCATTAACGGGGGCTTCAATCATGCTGGTTGGGATCAGTATACCTACATACCAATCAAGATAAGGTTGCTCTAGTTGTAAGCGATGATACACCACATAATACTCTTCTCCTTTTAAGGTCACCAATTGGCTGCCTTCGAGGTTATTACGCATTTGTGCGTTAAGCTCTGTAAAGCCTGAAGTATTATTAAACTGGCTTTCAAGGCCATCTAGCCCTTCTTTACCTTTAGGGCCTTCGTCGGTGTTAGACAGCTTATGGCCGGTAGCATTTGAAAAGTGCACAACCTTTTGATTGCCATCGAGTAAAAAGCCATAACCTTGGCCGTTAAAGCGAATACCTTCAACCATATCGTTGATTTTATTAAGCTGTAAATCAACGCCGCCCATACCAATAAGTTTACGCTGTGCGTTGTATACCGGCTGTTGTACAACTGCTGAGGCAACCCCAGTGGTTAAATCGACCGATATAGGGCCTACGTAAAGTTTATTAATTTGCAGGGCTTCTTGCCACCAACCACGTTTATAGGCGTAGTAAGGTTGGCCATTGTAATGGCTGGTACGCTCGTTTTCTTTAAAGTATTCACCGGTGGTTGCTGATGCGAAAAACGCCGACAGTACATTTTCGTCATTTGAGCTAATGCGTACAAAGTCTTGATTAACTTCGTTGTAGCCGGGGGCATTTTTAATCGGCTGGTCGCGAGTATCCCAATTTTCAAAAAAATTAACTAAATGCGGGTTATTAACAAACGTAGAAACCAGCTTGCCATACTTTGCAAAGTAGCTTTGCATTGAAAGTTGTTCGCTTTGTAGGTAGCTTTGAGCTTCGCGCTCAATGTTTACTCTGGAAAGGTTAGCGATGTGATTTACAAAAAATGTTGAAGCAATAATTAGCAAAATGGTGATGGTGCCACCAATCAATAATAATATTTTCTTCCGTAATGATAAATTATTTAGCATAAGTGCACGTATTATTGTTTTTTAGTAGGTTATATCTAATCATATCTTACTTTAAATCTCTATGAAGTTAGATAAAAAGCACTAATTATGCGTTTAAAATGAAGGGTTATGCAAAAATGGAAACAAAAGCTAATAAATTAGTAGTATTAGGCGCAGGCTGGTTGGGTCATACTTTGTGCCTACAAGCTAAACAGGCGGGTTGGCAGGTACAAGGTACGCATAGAAGTGATCAGCACACAGACGATTTTCAGCGTCAATTTGTACTGATTGATGGGCAACTAATACACCAAATAGATTTACACGATGCTTACTGGGTGTGTGCAATCCCCCCACGAAGCAGACACAGCGAAAGTAACTACCCAGAAACACTAAGCGCTGCACTTTCACTTTCTAAACAATTAAATGCAAAGGGCTTTATTTTGTGCTCATCTACCGGTGTGTACGACCAAGAGCCAGGTGTTTACACTGAAAGCAGTGAAATAAGTTGTACCAATGAGCGACAAATAAAACTATACGATGGCGAAGAAAAGGTGCTTGAGCAAGATGGTAAAGTTCTGCGTTTAGCAGGGTTATTAGGACCTAACCGCGAGCCGGGGCGCTTTGTTGCTGGGAAAGAATTAAATTCATCGAGCCAGCAGGTGGTTAATATGGTGCATCAACAAGATGTGATAAACGCCATTTTTGCGGTAATAGAAAACTATAACTCGGGGCAAAATATTTACAACGTGGTAAATCCATCGCACCCAACTAAAGCGAATTATTATGCACAAAAGTGTGCAGAGCATGGCGGCGAAATGCCAACCTTTACCAGTAATGAAAGTGCTGAGCGCAAAGTACTTGGCTCAGCAATTGAAGCGTTAGGTTTTAGCTATCAGCATGGAATTTAAAATGCGATGGTAGTGGGTTGTGGTGAATAAAGTCGCACAATGCCCCTTGTGCTAAAAGTGTATTGGTTGCGTCTATATCGGGGGCAAAGTAGCGGTCTTTATCGTAGTAACTTACATGCTCGCGCAGCAGAGCTTTTGCTTTTTCTACTTGCGGTGAAGGTTTAAGTGGGGCTCTAAACTCAAGCCCTTGAGCAGCTCCAAGCCATTCAATTGCTAATACCCCGCGGGTGTTATTGGCCATTTCCTTTAAGCGCCTTGCTGCAAAGGTTGCCATAGAGACATGATCTTCTTGATTTGCTGATGTTGGCAGGCTGTCTACCGAGGCGGGGTGCGCAAGCGATTTGTTCTCGGAGGCAAGCGCAGCCGCGGTTACTTGGGCAATCATAAAACCTGAGTTAACTCCGCCGTTTTCAACTAAAAAAGGTGGCAGTGTAGAGAGGTTTGAATCAATAAGTAGCGCGATTCTTCGCTCTGCCAGCGCGCCTATTTCGGCAATCGCAATGGCTAAGTTATCAGCTGCCATAGCAACGGGCTCTGCATGAAAGTTACCACCGGATATAATATCGCCCACATCGGCAAATACCAGCGGGTTATCGGTAACGCCGTTTGATTCACATAACAACACTTCTGCGGCGTGGCGAATTTGTGTTAAACACGCGCCGAGTACCTGAGGTTGGCAGCGAAGGCAGTAAGGGTCTTGTACTTTTTCGCAGTTTACGTGAGATTGGCTAATTTGTGATTCAGTACTAAGTAGCTCTCTAAATACACTGGCCGTATCAATTTGGCCGCGTTGCCCCCGTATTTCGTGAATGCGTGCATCAAAGGGCGCGCGGCTGCCCATTGCAGCTTCTATGCTAATAGAGCCTATAACACAGCTTTGTGCATATAAATCCTCTGCTTTGAAAAGCCCTTGTAACGCAAACGCGGTAGAGGCTTGTGTACCATTTAACAGTGCCAGTCCTTCTTTTGCGCCTAATGTAAGAGGTGAAAGATTGGCAATTTTCAGCCCTTGCTCTGCACTTATAATTTCACCTTTGTGGCGCATTTTGCCTTCACCTAATAGTGGAAGGCACATATGAGCAAGAGGCGCTAAATCGCCCGAAGCACCCACAGACCCTTTTTGTGGTACGCACGGGTACACTTCACTGCACAGTAGTTGCATAAAAAATGCGATCACCTCTAGGCGTATCCCAGAGTAGCCCCGAGACAAAGAGTTTACTTTTAAGGTCATCATTATTCTTACAGTGCTGTCGTCCATGAGCTCCCCAATACCGGCAGCATGCGAAAGCACAATACTGCGCTGCAGTAGCTCAAGCTCGTCATCTGCTATTTTTGTATTGGCTAATAAGCCAAAGCCGGTGTTAATACCGTACACCGTTTGGCGTTTGTTTATTACGTTTTGAACAGTTTGTGCACTGGCCGCTATTTGTGTACTGGCGCCATCGACTAAGTTAAGTGTGACAGCTGAGTCATTAATTTTTCTTAGGGTGCTTAAATCTAACTGCCCTGGTGTGAGAGTGTGTGAAATCATGACTATTCCTTGTTTAGCATAGGGAGATCTAGGTGGTGCTCTTGCGCACAATTTTTTGCAATGTCGTAGCCTGCATCAGCATGGCGCATAACGCCGGTAGCAGGGTCGTTCCAAAGCACACGAGCTATGCGTTGCGCAGCTTGTTCACTACCATCTGCAACAATAACCACGCCTGCGTGCTGGCTAAAGCCCATGCCCACTCCGCCGCCATGGTGCAGCGACACCCACGTTGCGCCACCCGCAGTATTAAGCAAAGCATTAAGTAACGGCCAATCAGAAACGGCGTCTGAGCCATCTTGCATACTTTCGGTTTCACGGTTGGGGCTTGCTACAGAGCCAGAGTCGAGATGATCGCGACCAATTACAACCGGCGCTTTAAGCTCGCCATTTTTAACCATGTCGTTAAAGACCAGTGCAAGGCGGGCTCGGTTTTTTAAACCAACCCAGCATATACGCGCTGGCAAACCCTGAAATTGAATGTGCTCACGCGCCATATCAAGCCAGTTATGTAAGTGGGTATCTTCTGCAATAAGCTCTTTCACTTTTGCATCGGTTTTATAAATGTCTTCGGGGTCGCCTGAAAGCGCAACCCATCTAAATGGGCCAATTCCTTCACAAAATAACGGGCGGATATAAGCAGGCACAAAGCCCGGAAAATCAAACGCGTTGGTAACGCCTTCTTCAAATGCCATTTGGCGAATGTTATTGCCATAGTCGGTAGTGGCAGCACCGGCTTTTTGAAGTGCTAGCATGGCGTTTACTTGCACTGCCATAGATTGCTTAGCGGCTTTAACCACTGCCTGTGGGTTTTGTTTACGCATTTTTGCTGCGTGTTGCATGTTCCAACCTTGCGGTAGGTAGCCGTTGAGTGGGTCGTGCGCTGAGGTTTGGTCGGTCACTATATCAGGGGTAATATTGCTGTTTGCCAGTGCAGTAAAAATATCGGCAGCATTACCTAATAAGCCTACCGATAACGCCTTGCCTTTAATGCAAGCATCGGTAACTAGCTCAAGCGCGTGCTCAAGTGTCGTGGCTTTTACATCAACGTAGCCGGTTTTAATTCGAAAATCGATACGGGTTTCGTCGCATTCCACAACTAATGCGCTAAAACCTGCCATCGTCGCGGCGAGTGGTTGTGCGCCTCCCATACCGCCAAGGCCTGCTGTTAAAACCCATTTACCTTTTACATTACCGCCAAAGTGTTGTTTTGCCATTGCTACAAAGGTTTCGTAAGTGCCTTGCACTATGCCTTGTGAGCCGATATAAATCCAAGAGCCCGCGGTCATTTGCCCATACATCATTAAGCCTTTTTTATCGAGCTCATTGAAGTGCTCCCAATTTGCCCAATGTGGCACCAGGTTAGAATTAGCAATGAGAACGCGCGGCGCGTTTTCGTGGGTTTTAAATACGCCCACGGGCTTACCCGATTGCACAAGCAGGGTTTCGTCGTTTTCGAGCCTATCAAGGGTTTCAATTATTTTATCAAAGCTTGGCCAGTCTCTTGCCGCACGGCCAATACCGCCATATACCACTAACGCGTGAGGGTGCTCTGCCACATCAGGGTCTAAATTGTTCATTAACATGCGTTTAGCGGCTTCTGTTTGCCAACTTTTAGCGCTAATTTTATCGCCATGAGGCGCGCGGATTTCTCGGTGTGTGTCGAGCCGGTTGTTCATGAATTTCTCCTGTTGTATATACAAGATGGTCAGCTACAAAAAAACGCCCTTGAGCGTTACGTTGTTATTATTTTTTAAATGTTAAGTGCCCGCCCAAACGGTATTTACTGCCCGGTGATACTAAGCGAGCAAAGCTTACTATGCCTTTTGTAGACCAAGTACGACGAATAACCTGCAAGCAGGGCTCTTCGTTATACAGGTTAAGCCATTGGCACATTTGCGAGTTAGGCATAACCGCTTCCACTGTGTGGCGCGCTTGTGTGAGCGGCGCTACGCTCGATAAGTATTCATGCGGGGTGAGGGCGCTAAAGTCTTGTTGTAAATAACCCGCGGCTAAAGCTGGGTTTACAAATCGCTCTTCAACTTGCAGTGGTTTGTCGTTCTCATTGTGTACAAGCACACTGCGATACACCAGGCTATCTACTTCAACGCCAAGCGCAATGGCTATGGGTGCTACCGCATTGATTGATTCAAGCACTTGCACACTACAGCTGTATTGCCCGTTACGTTCTTTTACTTCATCGGCTATGTTTTTAATTTCAAGTAGTGACGACTGCGATTTAAAACTGGCTACAAACGTACCTAACCCTTGGCTGCGCGTTAAAATACCGGCATCTGTTAATTCGCTCAGTGCACGTCGTGCGGTCATACGGCTTACAGAAAATTGGCTGCTAAGCTCGTTTTCTGAAGGGACACGTTGGTTTTCTTGCCATGCGCCATTTTTTATTTTATCGACAATAAATTGTTTTATTTGTGCAAATTTAGGTGTGGTCATTACTATTATTAGCTGTACTTAAAATAAACTATTTAATAAAGATGGCATAATTATCTTGTATATACAAGGTGTATTGTTAGACTGTATTTTAAGCACGTTAGGGAGCTAAGTATGCAAAATAAAACAACGGGTTACACCTTAGAAGATCTCGACTTATTATTAACTGATGCCAACATAGCAACCATGGATGGCACAATAGATGCACCTTATGGGGCTATAGAAAATGCGGCACTGGCGATTAAAAACGGCGAAATTGTATGGTTAGGTGAGCAATCAAACTTACCCAGTTTTGATGCCTTTGCTACCCCTACATTAAGTATTAAAGGGCAATGGTTAACGCCTGGGCTTATTGATTGCCATACACATTTAATATTTGCAGGCTCCCGAGCTGAGGAATTTGAGCAGCGCTTACAAGGTGTAAGCTATGAACAAATAGCTGCACAAGGTGGCGGTATAGCCAGTACCGTTAAGGCCACTCGCGCGGCAGATCATGAGCAGTTATTTGTTGATGCAAAAGATCGCTTAAACACTTTACTTGCCGAGGGCGTAACGACTGCTGAGATAAAGTCGGGATACGGGCTTGATGTTGAAAACGAAATAAAAATTTTAGAAGTGGCGCGTTTGCTTAATGAGCATCATCCTATTGATATTAAAACCACGTTTTTAGGTGCACATGCGCTACCCCCTGAATACAAAGGCCGTGCAGATGAATACATAGATTTAGTATGTACGCAGATGCTTGAGCAGGTAGTGGCTAATAACCTTGCCGATGCTGTGGATGTATTTTGTGAAAATGTAGGCTTTAGTCTTGCACAAACAAAACAAGTGTTTGATGCAGCTACAAAACATAACTTGCCGGTAAAATGCCATGCTGAGCAGCTTTCTAATCAGCAGGGCGCACAGCTGGTGGCTGAGTATAAAGGTCTTTCAGCTGATCATATTGAGTACCTTGATGAAAACGGCGTAAAAGCCATGGCAGAGGCTGGCACTGTGGCTGTTTTATTACCTGGGGCTTTTTATTTTTTACGAGAAACACAGCTTCCTCCCATCGATTTGCTGCAAAAATACAATGTACCTATTGCTATTGCCAGTGACTTTAACCCAGGCACCTCGCCTTTATGTTCTGTGCATTTAATGATGAACATGGCATGTACTTTATTTAGGCTCACCCCTGAGCAGGCCCTTGCGGGAGTAACCCGCAATGCAGCGCAGGCACTAGGTTTGAAAGACAGAGGCGTGCTAAGGGTTGGTGCAAGGGCTGATATTGCGCACTGGCAAATAGGTCACCCTGCACAATTAAGTTACCAATTTGGCGTAAATAAACTGTTAAATCTATGGATTTTGGGTAGAATTAATTAGTTTGTATTATTTTTGTCCATATTTAACATGCTTTTATTAAATTTTATAGCTAGTGGAGTGGCGTAAGCTTGAGTATTTTGACTGACAGTAACTTTCCAATATTTTTTAGCGGCGCGCTGTTAATGGCGATGGTCGCTACGTTATTTGCGGTTAAAAATACCAGTATTAAATTTAGTTACTTATGTACAGGCGCTGTCGGTTTAGCCATTTTAAGTAGCGGGGCTGCTTGGTTAGCAATCTTGCTCGCTTTTGGTTTTTGCTTTCATTTATGGCAAGCGTTTGAGCGTAATAGTTGGAGCATGATTATCACAAGCGCCGTTTCAGGGTTGCTATTTGTGGTGTTGTTTTCAGCGCATTTACTTATGGATGTGCCCCTATTTTGGGTGGTGGTGGCTATTATTCTGCTAGCGGTTGTAGGGCTAATGAGCGAGGAAGAAGAGCCCAAAGTTGAAGATTCGCTTAACATTAATGAGCCTGAGCCGTATCAAGATGACTCTCCTCTTGCTGCATTTGCAGATAAACAGCAGTTACGCCAAGGCTATTACAGTTGGTGTAAAGAAAAACAGCTAGAAGCAGCACTGGTGATTGTTCGTCTAGAAGGGTTTGAGCAAGTTAATCAGCACATAGGCAGAGATTTTGGTGATTTGCTTTTGGCACAATCGGCCAACAGAATAAAAGACTTACTAAATAACGACAATGTGATTGACTTAGGTGGCCAAGAAAAATTGGCGCATTTAGGCGGTCTTAACTTTGCCTTTATTTGCAGCTTAGCCGTGCACAAACATAGCCATGAACACATCATTGAGCAAATTATTGGCGCAACACTTAAGCCGTTTAACGTCGCTAACTGTACCGTAGAGGTAAAAGCAAGGGCGAGTTACGTTAATTGCGATGAGCAAGACGCTAACTTTGATAACTTAGTATCATGTGCATACTTAGCCCTTGATAGTCAGCCTAAAAAAGCAGTGGTTGTGTACCATCAACAAATGATGGTTGAGCAACTTGAGCAGCAAGCCCGTTTAAAAGAGCTGGCTAATATTGATTTTGTAAGCGAGCTTGAACTTTATTTTCAGCCTATTATCCGCAATGACGACGGCCAAATTGAGTTTTTAGAGCTTCTGTTGCGTTGGCAGCACCCTCAACAAGGTATTTTATCTGCCCACCGATTTATTGATGATATTCATATTGCGGGTTTAGCTTACCCACTGGCTAAATTTGTTATAGAGCGGGCCGCAGAGCTTGCCATGGCGTTGCGTATAGAGGGAATTGCTA
Organism: Pseudoalteromonas sp. UBA6610; assembly: GCF_002433295.1. NCBI lineage: Bacteria > Pseudomonadati > Pseudomonadota > Gammaproteobacteria > Alteromonadales > Pseudoalteromonadaceae > Pseudoalteromonas > Pseudoalteromonas sp. UBA6610. Next base: position 10,037 of record NZ_DJHW01000109.1, read on the forward strand.
TACCGCTGAGCATTAACTTATTTGGCCCCGAAATGCTTAACGAAGAGTTTGTTGAGTTTGTAGATAGTGTGGTGAGTGAGCACAACTTACAGCACGGAGATTTAATTGTTGAATGCCCGCTGCATATATTCACAGATTTAGATAATAAGGGCCGTGCGATGATTGCCCGATTAAATAATATAGGCTTAAAAATATGCGTTGATGGGTTAGGCGATAACCCCATTGTTCTTTCTAAGCTGCCAAATCTAGCTGTTGAATACATTAAGGTAGCGCCATCGCTTACTGCAGATTTTAGCAATCAAAATAATATACGCAGCCTAGTAGGCGGTATGGTTGAAATGCATAACCAACAAAATACCAAGGTTATTTTTGAGGGCGTTGAAACCTTAGACCAATTAAAGTTTGTAAAAAGTTTAAAAGCACACGCAGCACAAGGTTATTATTTTGGCCACCCGTTAAGCAGCATTGGCTTAATGAGTTGGCTAAAGCAGTGGCAGGCCCACCAAACACAATAATTTATGCCAAGCTGCAATAATTATTTTGTAAGGGGAACTCAGCAATTCGCTGCGATAGAATTACTCACTTATGAGCATATAGCGTGCAAAAGTGAGTTATACACCTGCCAATAGTAAGCTCAATTAACTCACCATTTTTAGCTAAGCTAGTAAGGCAATTTGGTGGCCTTAAATATGCAGCGGTTAATTAAGCTAATTAAAATTAACGCGTTTTTGCATGTAAGTAGGCATTAACTAATGCACTAATAATTTGCCCACAGCTTTGCATACCTGCTGTTAACCCAGCTGGGTGATTTAGCGGTGCAGCTTCACACAAATGTAGGTAGCGGGCAGTGCTGTGTTTTGCTGTTAAATACACATAATGCTCAGCATCACTAACGCTAAAGCCGCAGCATGTATACGCGCTGGCCGGTAAAAATGAAATACTGTCTAAGTCGAGTTCAATACCAAGTGGCGCATTATTAAACGCTGCTAAGGCGTGCTGTACGGCATCGGTTAGTGATATTTCTCGGCGTACATTAATAGCTTGATAGCTGTGATAACTACATTGATTTTGCGCGATTAAGTCAAAAATGGCTTGGTTATTTTTTTGCTCATGCAGGCCAATAATATGATATTGCTGCAATGCATTGTTCCTCAAAGCATAGCTAAAACCATTGCCGCTGTGGCGACCTTCGCAAGGCCTTAAATCTGCATGGGGATCAAAATTAATAGCGTTAACTGAGGCCCCAATATGTTTGCTTAAAGCACTGAGTATGCCAAAGCTATTATTGTGCCCACCGCCAATAATAATAGGCTCAAGGCCCGCATTAAATATAAGCGTTAATACCGCCTCTACTCGCTCATCTATTGTTGCGCATAGTTTGCGTAATTGAGCCAGCTCTTCAGCATGCTGGTTATTTAAGCCTTGTGCTTGCACCATTACATCATCAACGTCAATTTCGCCTAACAGCAATACCTGCTGGGTCGCGTTAAACTGGTTAACTGGTTGGTTCAAAAAGTATTGTAAAAAAGCGGGCCAAGCTTGATGTGAGCCGCCATTGCCTAAATTAGCGCGAGGGCCTATATCTTCACATATACCAATTAATACGTAGCGAATACCAAATTGCGCTGCATCATTAAGGGCTTGTTGTACATTTACATGGGTGTCTAATAGGGCAACAGACTGCCAGGTTTTTGTTTCGTTAACGCGTGTGGAGCAGTAGGGTTTAACGGCGTTTTCATCATACACTTTTAAGGTAGGGTGCACTGTGTTGAATCCGTATTGAGCAGCAAAAATTATTCTGATGGCGTAAGCAGTGCTCTGTTGAGCACTGCTTGTTACTTTATTCTTCGATAACTTCTAGTTCAAGTTCTTCTGCTGATAATACAATGCCAGTACTATCTGCATAGATAAAATCGTCATCAAAAAACGACACACCAGCAAAGTTAACGCCAATGCCATCTTCACCAGCGCCTTCGCTGTCGGCGGCCACAGGAATTGATGCAATCGCTTGAATACCTAAATCAATTTCTTCTAACTCATCTACATGACGCACAGCACCAAATACAATAATGCCGTTCCAGTTGTTATCAAGCGCAAGCTCTGCAAGTTCAATGTCGATAAGGGCGCGTCGTGTTGAGCCACCACCATCGATAAGTAGTACTTGATCAGTACCGTCTTGTGAGAGTATTTCACGGATCAGTTCATTATTTTCAAAACATTTAACCGTTTTAATTCGGCCGCCAAACGTGTGTCGACCACCAAAGTTGATGAACATCGGTTCAAGCACGTCAACCACATCGGCAAAAAAGTCACATAAGTCAGAAGTGCTGTAATCCATTATTTTATCCTCAAAGGGTACATAAGTTACCCTCAGTATACCCTCCTTATATGCAATAACAACGACTTAATAGCAGTAAATTTATTCAAAAAATGCCGAAATTAGAAATGGCAACAATAGTGTCTTAAAAGCGTCACTCAATTGTTATTTTCTGCCACTAAGCTTTAACTATGGTTAGATATTGTGCAGCTAAGGGTAAATAATGAACGACAATAACGTGCTTAAAAAAATGGCTCAAATGGATGAACAACTCTTTTTAACGCTGTTTAATTATAATTCACCCAAATGGCTGAAGACGGCTGCGCTTGGTTTATCTAAAAGTGGTAATGGTGGTTTATATTTACTTATGTGTGGCGCTGTTTGGTGGCTAAGTACCAATGAGCAGCATCAGTTATTGCCAATATCGGTGTTACTGGGGTTTGCAATTGAAAGGCCTATTTATTTTTTAGCAAAACGTAGCTTTGGCCGAATCCGCCCCTGTGATTGCTTAGTCAGTAATGCGTATATTGTGCCTAGTGACAAATTTAGTTTGCCTTCGGGACACAGTGCAGCAGCATTTTTAGTTGCGGTAATATTGGGTCACTTTTTTGCAGAGTATGCGTGGCTTTGGTTTAGTTGGGCATCGGGGGTGGCGGTTTCTCGCGTAGTATTAGGCGTACATTTTCCGGCAGATATCATAATTGGCGCTGTTATTGGCAGTTCATGTGGTCTATTTGCGCTGGCTTTGGTGGTGCCTGTATGAAGATATTATACGGCATACAAGGCACAGGTAATGGCCACATTACGCGCGCCCGTGTTATGGCAAGTTGTTTTAAAGAGTTAGGTATAGATGTAGATTACGTTTTTTCAGGGCGCCCTGAAAAAGACTACTTTGATATGCAGGAATTTGCTGATTACAAAACGTTTCGTGGGTTATCGTTTAGCACTAAAAATGGCCAAGTAAAAAGCTATCAAACATTAAAAAATACCCGGGTGTGTAAGTTAGTTAACGATATAAAATCATTTAATGTAAAAAAATACGATTTCGTCTTAAATGACTTTGAGCCTATTTCAGCTTGGGCTGCAAAGCGCGCAGGCGTACCTGTAGTCGGTATTAGTCACCAGGCGGCTTTTTTATCTAATAGCGTGCCTATGTTTGGCCGCGGTTTATTTAGAAAATCTCTTATTAAGCACTACGCGCCAGCAAGCACCTATTTAGGCGTACATTGGCAGCCTTTTGCAGATAATATTATACCGCCCTTTATTGCAAAGCATGACCATGGCAATCCTGTCGCCGTTATGAATAAAGTGCTGGTGTATTTACCCTTTGAGAACCTCGACAACATTATTGATTATTTAAAGGACTTCCCAGAAAAAGAGTTTTACTGTTACCACCCGCATGCGCAGGATAAATCCCTTGGGCATATTCATTTGCGCACTCCTTCACGTGCGGGGTTTTTAAACGACTTAGCTAATACCAGCGGCGTAATTGGTAATGCAGGCTTTGAGCTGGCAAGTGAGGCCTTAAAGCTTGGGAAAAAATTATTACTTAAACCTCTCGATGGGCAGTTTGAACAAGATGCAAATGCACAAACATTGCGGGCTATGAAAATGGCCCATGTAATGAATTATTTAAACCCGCAAGCGCTGGATGATTGGAATAGTGCCCCGCAAAACAAACAAATTAATTTTCCCAGTGATCCTGCCCCTTTGGTTAAATGGCTACTTAATAAACAGTGGCATGACACTCACTCATTGCATAAAGATTTATGGGGGAATGTTAATCTAAAAGCATGAGTTATATGTATAAAAAGTTAATAAAAAATTCAATATAAAGCGCCAGAACGTACTACACTATTAGTGAATATTAAATATAGGTGTTTTCAATGAATTTTTTACAAAACTTAACCATTAAAAGGCGTTTGCAACTTAATGCAGTGGTAGTCGGTCTGGCAATGGTCATTTTGTTGTGTGTGATAATTTATGAGTCACGCGTAACACTCAATCTGAATAAAACAATTCAGCTTGCAGAAGAGCTCAACGTACATGCACTAGAGCTTAGAAAGCATGAAAAAAACTTTCTTTTTTACAAGCAGCAGGAAGCACTTACATCATTTGATAAGGATTTTAAACAGCTAAGCACTAAAATCAAAAAGCTGCAGGAGGTAATGCAACAGCAGGGCATTACCACAGCGCAAATTGAGCATTTTCATACGCTTATTACTAACTACAACAACAATTTTTCAGAGGTTGTTAGGTTACAGCAGCAGATAGGTTTAAACCCTAAAGATGGGTTGTATGGCAAGCTCAGAACTGCAGTGCACGAAGTTGAGGTGCTATTAAAAGAGCAAGATAACTTTGAGCTTTTATCGGCAATGCTACAGCTGCGACGCGCTGAGAAAGATTTTATGCTGCGCTTTGATGCAAAATACTTAACTCGCTTTAACGAACTTATTAGCACGTTTAAACAAAAAATTACCCAAGCTGATTTACAAAGTAGTTATAAGTCGCAAATAAACCCTTTAATAGATACGTATCAAAGCGCTTTTCAAAACCTTGTAAAGGCACAAACGCAGTTAGGGCTAGATTTAGACTCTGGTGCACTAGGCGTTATGCGTATTAACGTCGAAAAAAGCGATCAAGTTGTTGGTCAAATTGTTGAGTCAACTAAGCTGGAAGTTGAGAAAAGCGTTGACCAAGCGCAGTTTATTGCCATCGTTGTATTTGTTATTTCGGGCATTATAGTGTTGGCGCTGGTGTACTTTACTAGCCACTCAATTATTGTGCCTATTGAGCGGGTATATCACACCATAAACGACATACGCCGTAATAACGATTTAAGCGTAATGATAGAACAAACAGGTAATGATGAAGTTACCATTATGACCTCGGACTTTAATAGTTTAATAGGCGATTTTAAAAACCTCATAAACGAAGTGAATACCGCGCTTAATACGTTAAATGTGGCAACAGAGCACTTATCTGAAAGTACCTCTGCAACAAGTTCAGGCATGCAAGAGCAGTTACATGAGGCGGATATGGTTGCCACTGCGGCTACGCAAATGCAGGCAACGATTCAAGATATTTCTCATAATACCGAAGCTGCTGCTAAAAAAGCAGAGTCAACCAATTTAAGCGCACAGCAAGGGCGTAATGAAGTAGACTCTACGGTTAAGCACATACGCGATTTATCTTCGTCGTTAGGTAACGCATCAAGTGTGGTATCGCAACTTGAAAAAGACGGTGAAACCATAGGCTCAGTGCTCGATGTAATCAGAGGCATTGCAGAGCAAACCAATTTACTCGCATTGAATGCTGCGATAGAAGCCGCTCGTGCTGGTGAGCAAGGGCGAGGGTTTGCTGTTGTGGCGGATGAAGTACGCTCGCTTGCGCAACGTACACAAGAGTCTACCAGTGAAATTGAAGGCATTATTAATACGCTTCAGCAGCGCACGCAAGAGGTAGTAAGTATTATGCATCAATGTCGCTCGCAAGGTGATGAAAGTGCTTCACAAGCTATTAAAGCGGGTGATTTACTGGGTGCTATTACCGAAGATGTGCAAACCATAATGGAAATGAGCACTCAAATTGCCGTTGCTATTGATGAGCAAAGTCAGGTGGCATCAGAGGTGAACAAAAATGTAGTACGCATTAGAGACATTGCCCAAGATGCCTCTGAGCATGCAGTTAATAATGCGCAAACCAGTGAAGAAGTCTCTGAACAAGCGCGCGTATTATTTGCGGCTATTGATAAATTTAAAGTGTAATACAGTGTAGCGTTTAAAAAGCCAATAAGGTTTAGGGAACAAACTTTATTGGTACGCTATCTTTGTTTCGTTCGTGCTCGGCAAGACGCGCTTGGTATTTATCCCACAAGGTTTCGTGCTGCGCTTGTAGTGTTTCAAAGTAGCTCCAGCTAAATAGCCCGCTGTTATGGCCATCATCAAAGTCTAATCTCAGTGCGTAATGCCCCACCGGTACAATCTTTTTTATACCAACATGTTGTTTATTAAGTACCAACTTCATTGGCTCTGCACCATGCCCTTGCACTTCGGCCGAGGGAGAGTGAACGCGTAAAAACTCGCAGCTAAATACAGCCATACTGTCATCATCAAAGTAAACATCTAGGTTTTTACTCACGCTATGATAATGCACTTTTGTTACGTGTTTCATTTTATATGTCCCATTAAAAAGCCCCCAATATGGAGGCTTTTAGTATAGTATTTTTGCCTACCTTATAAAATAAAGCGGCTTAAATCTTCATCTTCAACTAATGCGCCTAAATGCTTTTCTACATAAGCGGCATCAATAGTAAGGGTAGAGCCGGCTTGTTCAGATGCATCGTATGAAATTTCTTCCATTAGCTTTTCCATTACCGTATGTAAGCGACGAGCACCAATGTTTTCGGTTTTCTCGTTTACCTGCCAAGCGGCTTTAGCAATGCGCTCTATTGCATCATCGTTAAACTCAACATTTACTTGCTCAGTTTTAAGCAATTCACGTTGCTGCTCAGTAAGTGAAGCATGTGGCTCAGTAAGAATTCGTTTAAAGTCATTAGCACTTAGTGCTTCAAGCTCTACACGAATAGGTAAACGACCTTGTAGCTCAGGGATCATGTCTGATGGTTTAGCCATTTGGAACGCACCTGATGCAATAAATAGCATGTGGTCTGTTTTCACCATACCGTGCTTAGTATTAACGGTTGAGCCTTCAATTAGTGGAAGTAGGTCGCGTTGTACACCTTCACGGCTAACATCTGGGCCTGACGAATCGCCACGCTTACAAATTTTGTCTATTTCATCAATAAACACAATGCCGTTTTGCTCTACTGCAAAAATAGCCTGCTCTTTTAGCTCTTCAGGGTTAACTAATTTAGCGGCTTCTTCTTCGGTTAATAACTTAAAGGCTTCTTTAATTTTTAACTTACGCTTAGTACGTTTGTCGCCACCCATGTTTTGGAACATGCTTTGCAGCTGGTTGGTCATATCTTCCATACCAGGAGGCGCCATAATCTCTACATTTGGCTGTGCTTGCGCTAGATCTATTTCTATTTCTTTATCATCAAGCTGACCTTCGCGTAATTTTTTACGGAATGTTTGACGAGTAGATGAGTTGTCATCGCGCTGCGTTTCACCGTATTGATCTTTAGCCGGTGGTAAAAGTGCATCTAAAATACGCTCTTCTGCTGCTTCTTCTGCGCGGTGTTTAAACTTTTTAGTTTGTTGCTCGCGGGTCATTTTAATTGACACATCAACTAAATCGCGAATGATAGTCTCTACTTCTTTACCAACATAACCCACTTCAGTAAATTTAGTCGCCTCTACTTTAATAAAAGGCGCATTAGCGAGTTTAGCTAAACGGCGGGCAATTTCAGTTTTACCGACACCGGTTGGGCCAATCATTAAAATGTTTTTAGGGGTTACTTCGCTGCGTAAGTCATCGTTTAGTTGCATACGGCGCCAGCGATTACGCAGGGCAATAGCCACGGCTTTTTTAGCATTAGCTTGACCAATAATATGCTGATCTAACTCGTGTACAATTTCTCTTGGGGTCATAGCAGACATAATGGGTCCTATTATAATTCTTCGATTGTTTGGAAGTTGTTGGTAAATACACAGATGTTGCCAGCAATGGTCAGGCTTTTTTCTACGATATCGCGAGCGCTTAAATCGGTGTTTTCTAATAGGGCAGTGGCTGCTGATTGAGCAAAGTTACCACCGCTACCAATGGCAATTAAATCGTTTTCTGGCTGCACTACATCACCATTGCCGGTGATAATTAGTGAAGCAGTTTCATCTGCAACCGCAAGGAGTGCCTCAAGCTTGCGTAAAGCTCTGTCGCTACGCCAGTCTTTGGCCATTTCTACAGCGGCTTTAGTGAGGTTACCTTGGTGCATTTCTAGTTTGCTTTCAAAGCGTTCGAAAAGGGTAAAGGCATCAGCAGTACCGCCGGCAAAACCAGCAATTACTTTGCCATTATAAAGGCGTCGAACTTTACGGGCGTTGCCCTTCATTACGGTATTACCAAGTGAAACTTGGCCGTCGCCACCAATTACTACTTTATTGTCGCGGCGTACACTTACGATAGTGGTCATGTTATTCCTCATCATCAAGCTGCGGGGGCAGCTTGTAAAAAACGATTATGATGAGGTTATATGGGTGAATGGACTAATTTCAAGTCCAGCCCCAAATTCCGCAGCTAACAACATGCACTCGTTTGAGTTTGTTTTTGTCGCTTTCGGCTTGGCGCTTTGTTTTATAAGGACCTAAACGCACTTTATACCAAACACCATTAGTACCTGTGGTCTTTTTAATTTCAGAAATTAAGCCCGCAAAGGCTATTTTAGCTTTGAGGGTTTCGGCTTGTGCGTGTGTTCTAAACGACCCACACTGCATAACATAGGGGCCTTTTTGCTCAATTTCTCTTACTTCAACTTGGATCTCGTGCTCTTTAATTTCTTCAATGAACTTAGGGGCGCGAGGTTTAGCTATTTCTACTTTTTCAGCTGTTTTAGGGTGCGCCTGCTGCTCAACAAGCTCAGGGTCGGCGTTATTTTTAATAAACCATAAGCCGTAAGCAAAGCCGCCTACAAGCAAAACAGTAATAACAACTAAAAGTATAGGGAATGGTTTTTTAGCAGGGGCTTGCTTGGTGTTTTTTCTACCCGCTGGTTTTTTATTAATATAATCGTGCTGTGCCATTTGGCTTTAACCTAAATCATGTCTATAGGGTCAACATCAAGGCTCCAGCGCACTTTTTGTGCAAGTTTGCTGGTGCTTAAATAGTCGACCATTTGCGCAAGATACTGATGCAATACTTTGCGGTCTTGCGCTTGAATATGCAATTGAAACCGGTACATACCCGCCACTCTTTCTAGTGGGGCAGGAATTGGACCGAGCAATTGTATACCAGATACACCGTTAACAGGAACCAAATCCGTCAAAAAATCGACAACGAGCTTAATACTGTGCCCTTGTGCTCTAACTATAGCCATATTAGTAATGGGTGGAAGGTCGGCATCATCACGCTCACTTAAAGCAAAACGGGCAAAATCTTGGTAGCCATTATTTACTAAGTCTTGTAATAAAGGATGTTCAGGAAAGTGAGTTTGCAGTAATACTTGGCCTGGCTCACCAGAGCGACCCGCGCGCCCAGCAACTTGAGTTACCAGCTGGGCTAAATGCTCTGTGGCTCTAAAATCGCACGAATACAAGCCGCTATCTACATCTAATATAAGCACTAAGCTAACATCGGCAAAATGATGACCTTTAGCCAACATTTGTGTGCCCACTAAAATACGCGCCCCGCCTTGGTTTATCTCCTCTAAGGCTTTTTCTAGGCTCCCTTTACGGCGGGTTGAATCGCGGTCGATGCGGGTTACGGGTGTATCGGGGAATTCACTCGATAAAAATTCTTCAATTTGTTCGGTGCCTTTACCGTTAGGAAAAATTTGTGTGCTACCGCAATCAGGACACTGGTGAGGTACTGGGTGTTGCTCACCACAGTGGTGGCAAATCATTTGGCCAATGGCTTTATGAAAGGTTGCGCTGGTGCTGCAGCGATTACACTCACTCAGCCACCCGCATTCGTGACAAATTAGCGTAGGAGAAAAGCCACGACGATTTAAAAACACCATAACTTGTTTACCACGGTTTAAATGTTGGCGCATAGTGGCAAGACTTGCGTGTGCAATACCCGCTTGGTCGGGCTGGCCTTTCATATCGAGCAACATAAACTGATTATCGGTCGCAGTTTGTGCACGCTCTGTAAGGCTTAAAAGTTGGTATTTGTTGTTTATAGCTTTGTGCAGTGTTTCGAGCGCTGGGGTAGCACTGCCTAAAATAAGCGGTATTTTGTGCTGAAATGCCCGATAAGCGGCTAAATCGCGTGCGTGGTAGCGTAAGGTATCTTGCTGTTTAAATGAAGAGTCATGCTCTTCATCAACCACTATCATTCCTAACTTTAAAAAAGGTAGAAAAATACTCGAACGGGTACCTATTACAATTGCGCAGCTGCCTTTTTCGCAAAAACGCCATGTTTGCAAGCGTTCGTTATCAGTTAGGGCTGAGTGCCATAGCATAATTGGCGTATCGGGAAAGCGACGACGAAATCGGTTAACAGTTTGTGGCGTTAAGCCTATTTCAGGCACCAATACTAAGGCTTGCTCGCCACGTTTAAGGACTTCTTCTAGGCATTGTAAATACACTTCGGTTTTACCACTGCCTGTTACACCTTCTAATAAAAAGCTCTTAAAGCCAACACTTTGATTTATTGTAGTGCATGCTACGGCTTGCTCTTTATTTAGTACTGGCTTGGTGCCGACTGTGGGCGCAACGCTTTGCCATTGATTATCATGCTCAATGCTTTGGGTTATAAGCTCTTTATCTATTAAGGCATCTATTGTTTTTTTACTAAAGCCGAGCGCTTTTAGCTCGGTTACCGACGACTTACCCGATTGTGCGAGTTGCTTTAATAAATTTAACTGAGTTTTCGCTTTTAACGACGGAACCTTTGCGCCTTTTTCGGTAAGGCTAATCATGTTAATACTGGTTTTATCTGGGTTTTCACCTTGGCGAAGCGCACCGGGTAGTGCAATGTGTATGGTTTCGCCGAGCGGGTAGCAATAATAGCGTGCAGTAAAGCTAAGCAGTTCTAAATGCTGTGATGATAAAATAGGGGTTTGGTCAATAACCTCAGTAACCGCTTTAATTTTGTTATCTGGCACGTCGGTATGCGTTTTAAGAGCAAGAACAACCGCTACTTTCTTTTGATTGCCAAAAGGCACTAAAACACGCATCCCAGGCATAATAGGCGCCGAGGGCGAGATGAGCTGTTCATCTATTTTATAATCAAAGGTGCGTGGTAACGGAACTTTAATAGCAACTTCAACAAAACGCATAACAACTCATGTGATAAAGGGTAATAGCTTAATGTACTAAAAATAAGGCTAAAAACCTACATACAAATGGATGCGGTAGCGCTGGTTGGTTACTTTTTTGGCAAAAAGCGTAATTAAAGCTTGTGCGGGGCAAGCTAGTTGGATAAAATCCGCGGCCTATAAATTTGTTTTAACGACGTATG
>NZ_DJHW01000036.1:0-18988 GCF_002433295.1 Pseudoalteromonas sp. UBA6610
TGCGGGAGTGGCGGAATTGGTAGACGCGCTGGATTTAGGTTCCAGTATCTTAGGATGTGAGAGTTCAAGTCTCTCCTTCCGCACCATGTTCTTATCTAGAACTAAAACTATTCCAAATTTAGCGTTGGGATATCGCCAAGCGGTAAGGCACCAGGTTTTGATCCTGGCATTCCCAGGTTCAAATCCTGGTATCCCAGCCAATTTCTATATTATCCTGTACTCTTCCTCATTAGCATATTTGTGTATAAACTCATTAATGTTTACTGGCTTGCTAAAATAATACCCTTGCAAATAATCACAATCCATTAGCGTTAATGTTTGTTTAAGATCGTTATCTTCTATTCCCTCTGCCACCACTTTACAATTAAGTCGCGTCGCTAAAAACAATGTCGATTCAACAATCGCGTAATCTGCTATTTGAGTCAGCATGTCTTTTATAAATGACTGATCTATTTTTATTTGGCTTATTGGTAATTCTCGCAGTAATACCAAAGAAGAAAAACCCGTACCAAAATCATCTACACTAAATTCAAACCCTCTGCTATTTAGTTTTTGCATCATCGTGCGGGCGGCTTCTAGGTTTGTCATCATGGCGCATTCGGTTATTTCAAAAATAATTGCGTCGCTTAGCGTTGGGTCATGCTTTACTAGTTCTTCAACAAACTCATAAAACTCCGGGCTTTCTAAATCTTTAGTAGAAAGGTTTACATGCAACGAACCTATAAACCCAGCTGCTTTTAACTCCTTTAAGTGCTTTATTGTTTCTAGTAGCACCCATTTAGAAATATTTAATATCAACCCACTTTGCTCAGCAATGCCAATAAACACCTCTGGGCTAATAAATGAGCCATCACTTTGCGGCCAGCGTATTAATGCCTCTGCACCATGTACTTCATCGGCTCTGGCATCAAAAATAGGCTGTAAATAAAGCTCAAATTCGTGGTTTTTAATGGCGTGCTTAATACGTGAGGTCATATTTGAAAGCTCATTTGCTCGGGTGCTCAGCGCCTCAAAGTAATGTACATACAATTGCTGTGTGTCTTTAGCCTCATGCAGTGCTAAGTCTGCTTGCTTTAATAGCTCATTAGCGTGCGACGAGTGATTCGCAAAGGTTGTTATTCCCACAGTCACGTGTACACGTAAACTATGCTCGTAAATATGAAATGGGTGTTTGGTTGATTTTTTTATGGCTTCAATACATAAATTAATTGCCTCATTGGCTGAGTTATCAACAATAAGTGCAAATTCATCGCCGCCTAAACGGTACAGCTTGGCTATTCCCACAATATTATGGCTGAGAGTTTTTGAAAAAATGCTTAACAGCATATCCCCTACTTTATTGCCGTATGAGTCATTAATCGATTTAAAGCGGTTTAAATCTATAAGCATTAAATAAAACGAAGGCTCGTACTTAACTTGTTTGTTAAGCACCTGAAAAAACTTTTTTCGATTAGGGAGGCCGGTTAAGCTGTCGTTTTCGGCAAGGGTTCGTTGACGTTTTGCAAAGCGGTCTATTTTTAAAATACTTTTATAACTAAGCTGAATAACTAAATAAACAAAAGCGCCCCCGCCAAATAAAATTAGCGATACGCTCATAGCAATAAATCCGGCAATATCGTTATTTACAAAATAATAAAGTACATACCAATAACCCACTATAAAGCTAAAAATAAGCGCCAGTAGCAAAATCCACGAAACACGGTTAGTTTTTTTACAAATTTTTATTGTTGGCACAATGCTCAGCGTTAGTAGCAAAGCGCCAACAATGAGTATAAAAATAAAAAAATTATCCACAAACACACAACTTTTAATTGGTTAGTAGTTTGAGTATGGCAAAAAAACGCAATAACGGAATAAATTAATAGTGACAACTATGCAGGTGCCCAAGTGGCATAAGAAAGGGAGTGACTGGCTGTGCATTTATTAATTTAGCCAATCACTTAAGTAAATTTAATTAAGCTCCCCACTAATGGCGTATTTTAATACCCAGTTTTTTAAAGGACCGGTATTGTTAGCCATTTTTAAAAACTGGCTGCGTGCCCATTTTAGTGGCGTAATTTGATTAGAAAAACCAAAGTAACACGCATCCATCATGCTCATCATTAATAGGTTGGCTTTACGGCGGCTTCGCTCGTATTCTTTTAGTTTTAGCGGGCAACCAATATCATCAGCGTCCTCAAGCGCCTGTGCGAGTGCTACCACATCTTGAAAGCCTAAATTAACGCCCTGCCCAGCCAGTGGGTTAATTGTATGAGCCGCATCGCCCACTAACACCAAACGCCCATTAGAGTAATTATTTGCATGCTGACGGGTAAGCGGAAATACCGCATGGCTTTGTACCTCAAAATCCCCTGCAAGAAGCGGAAACTTATTTAAAACATGCGCTTTAATTTGCTCAGCCGTTAACCCTTTAAAGTTTTGTAAGGTATTGGCGCTGTCGTACCAAATTAAATTAGCGTATGGCGCCTGCATAGGTAAAAAGGCTAACGGGCCTGTAGGGGTAAATTGTTGCCATGTTTTTACTTGCTGCGGCGCATCTAGCTTTATTAGTACGCCCATGCAGTGCTGCTGATACTGCCACCCTGTTACACCAATATTTGCCTTTGCACGTAGCTGCGATTGCCCGCCATCGGCTGCAATAACTAAATCAGCAGTGTAACGGGTATCGCCATAAATAAGGGTGATTGACGTTATATCTTGCTCAATAGCACTTAAAGGTGCTGATTGTTCAATAACCTTAATATTATAATGTGCAAACTGCTGCCAAAGGCTTGCTTGTATTAAATTGTTTTCAATTAAATGACCTAAGTGCGAAGTATTAATATCGGCGCAATCAAATAATAGGTTGTCGCCACCGCGCTCAAATGCTTCTAACTGCGTGTAAGGTGCTAATCGATTTTGCCTTAAAATAGGCATAGCCCCTAGCTCGTCCAGCAGGTTTTCTGAAAAACGGTTAATAGCCGATACCCGTATATCTACCTGATCACTTGCTAAAATGGCGTCGGCGTTAATCAGTTTTTTTTCTATTATTTGTACTGATTTTCCTTGCTGTGCAAGCTTTATGGCCATGGCCGCACCGACCATCCCAGCGCCTACAACAATCACTTTATTTTGAGTCATGTTTTTCATCATTTGGTTAATACGTGAAACTGTTTTGATTGTACCGTAACTCGCCGCATTAGTGCGAGAGTATATAACTATCACGCTATTAAACTGCCTGTGTATTGATTTGAGATCACAAACATGAAAACTATACTTGGATCTGGGCGGGTATCCAGCTAAAATACGCGTCCTTTAAGTGAGCAACCTTGCTCCTTAATCCCGTTTTAAGCACATTTTTGTGCCACTACCGAATTGAACACGAGGCTATATTTCAATGAGCAAAAAGCTGCATATCAAAACTTGGGGTTGTCAGATGAACGAGTACGACTCTCAGAAGATGGCTGATCTTTTAGATGCAACCAACGGCTACCAGCTAACGGAAGAAGCAGCAGACGCCGACGTTATTTTACTTAACACCTGTTCAATTCGTGAAAAAGCCCAAGAAAAAGTATTTCACCAATTAGGTCGCTGGAAGTTATTAAAAGACGACAAGCCAGATTTAATTATTGGTGTAGGTGGTTGTGTTGCCTCACAAGAAGGTGACTCTATTCGCCAGCGCGCACCGTTTGTTGATGTTATTTTTGGCCCACAAACATTGCACCGTTTACCAGAAATGATTAAACAAGTGCAAGGCGACAAAGGCTCATCGGTGGTTGATATTTCGTTCCCAGAAATTGAAAAGTTTGACCGTTTACCAGAGCCAAAAGCAGAAGGCCCGTCTGCATTTGTATCAATAATGGAAGGTTGTTCTAAGTACTGTACTTTTTGTGTTGTACCTTACACCCGTGGTGAAGAAGTTAGCCGCCCATTAGATGACGTATTATTAGAAGTTGCGCAACTTGCTGAGCAAGGCGTACGTGAAGTAAACTTGCTTGGTCAAAACGTAAACGCATACCGCGGTGAAACACACGATGGCGAAATTTGTTACTTCTCAGATTTAATCCGTTATGTAGCAGCGATTGATGGCATTGACCGTATTCGTTACACCACCTCGCACCCGGTAGAGTTTACGCCAGATATTATTGATGCGTACGCTGATGTACCAGAGCTTGTTGATCACTTACACCTACCTGTGCAAAGTGGTTCAGACCGTATTCTTAATTTAATGAAACGCGGCCATACAGCGCTTGAGTACAAATCAACAATACGTCAGCTGCGTAAAATTCGCCCTAACTTAAGCATGTCGTCAGACTTCATTATTGGTTTCCCAGGTGAAAGCAAAACTGACTTTGAAGCCACAATGAACCTAATTAACGACATTGGCTTTGATATGAGCTTTAGCTTTATTTACAGTGCGCGTCCAGGTACGCCTGCCGCCGACTTACCTGATGACGTATCAGAGCAAGAGAAAAAAGAACGCTTATACCTACTACAAAACCGTATTACGCAAATGGCACAACAAATTAGCCGCCAAATGTTTGATACAGAGCAACGTATTTTAGTTGAGGGGCCTTCTAAAAAGAACCCAATGGAATTACGTGGCCGCACCGAAAACAACCGTGTAGTTAACTTTGTTGGCCCACACACAGTGATCGGCCAGTTTGTTGATGTACGTATTACCGAAGCGTTACCAAACTCTTTACGTGGCGATTTAATTCGTACAGAATCAGAAATGAACTTACGTCGTGATATTGCTCCTTCAGCTATTTTAACAAAAGCTGCAAGCGTTGAGCCAAAAATCGATACAACCAACGAAATTGGCGTAGCTACTTTCGTACCATAGTTGTATAAATTCATTGCGCCAGTAACCCTTATTGGCGCACCCGAATAGGAAGTAATTTTGAGTAATCAGTTAAAAACATTAGAGATTTATTTAGAACCTGCCGACAACAAACGCCTTTCTTCTTTATGTGGCCCGTTTGACGAAAACATCAAACAAATTGAACGCCGCCTAGGTGTTGAAATAATCCACCGCGACAACTTTTTTAAAGTAACAGGTAAACTGCACTCAAGTGCCGCGGCCGTAGACATTTTAAAAAACCTTTATGTTGATACTCAACCTGTTCGTGGCGAAATTGGTGAAATAGAGCCCGACAACGTACATTTAGCCATTACCGAATCAAAAGCCCTAGAACAAGAAGTGCCGCAAAGTGCGTACGGCAAAGAAATGTTTATTAAAACCCGCCGTGGCGTAATTAAACCGCGTAACGACAACCAAGGTTTGTATGTTGCTAATATTTTGCATCACGACATTACCTTTGGTATTGGCCCTGCCGGTACAGGTAAAACCTACCTTGCAGTTGCAGCCGCAGTAGATGCCCTAGAGCGCCAAGAAATACGTCGTATATTACTTACCCGCCCAGCGGTAGAAGCCGGTGAAAAACTGGGCTTTTTACCAGGCGATTTAAGCCAAAAGGTAGACCCATACCTGCGCCCTCTTTACGATGCGCTATTTGAAATGCTTGGCTTTGAAAAAGTAGAAAAACTTATTGAAAAACACATTATTGAAATTGCCCCACTTGCTTACATGCGTGGCCGTACACTAAATGATGCGTTTATTATTTTAGATGAAAGCCAAAATACCACCGCCGAGCAAATGAAAATGTTTTTAACCCGTATAGGCTTTAACTCTAAAGCAGTAATAACGGGCGATATAACACAAGTTGATTTACCACGCGGTGCGCGCTCAGGCCTTCGCCATGCAATAGAAGTACTTAGCGATGTTGAAGAAATTAGCTTTAACTTTTTCCAATCGCACGACATTGTTCGCCACCCAGTAGTTGGCCGTATTGTCGAAGCCTACGAGCGCAATGACGAAAGCGAGCGACTAAAGCGTATAGAAAAACAAAAAGCCAAAGAGCAACTTGCCGCTCAACAGCCGCCTTCAACTAAAGAGTAATACCGTGAGCACCGAATTAGATTTACAAATAGCGTGTGAGTTTGACAACCTCCCAAGCGAAGAACAATTTGCACTGTGGGCCGATAAAGCCCTGAGCAAGTTTCGTGATGAGTCTGAGCTGAGTATCGTTATAAGCGATGAAGCCCAATCACAACAATTAAACAACGACTACCGTGGTAAAAATAAACCAACCAACGTGTTGTCGTTCGAATTTGAAGCACCGCCAGGCATTGATTTGCCATTAGTAGGTGATTTAATAATTTGCCCAGCCATTGTATTGGCCGAGGCAATCGAGCAAGAAAAGTCATTTCATGACCACTTTGCCCATATGGTTATTCATGGATGCTTGCATTTACTTGGATTTGACCATATAAAGAGTGAAGACGCTTTTGAGATGGAAAGCATAGAAAAGCAATTACTTGCAGAGCTAAACATAGCTGACCCATACCGGGACGAAATTTAAATTAACGGAGCATTTAGACGCAATGAGCGACGATAACTCGCAATCTAGCCAGGGTTCTTCTGGCAAAACGTGGATGGGCCGCATAGCCCAAATGTTGCAAGGGGAACCCCAGAATAGAGAAGAGCTGGTTGAAGTAATTGCCGACGCGCAAGAGCGTGACGTAATCGACCCAGAAACCAAAGAAATGATTGAAGGTGTGCTTGGTGTATCCAAGCTTAAAGTGCGCGATATAATGATCCCGCGCTCACAAATGGTCACACTTGAGGTCGACAGCCCCCTTGAAGATTTGATCCCCATGATGGTCGACTCCACCCACTCGCGTTTTCCGGTGGTGTGTGAAGACAAAGACCACGTTGAAGGTATTTTGCTCGCAAAAGACTTGCTGCCGCTTATTTTAAATAAAGATGAGCACCTACCCTCACTGCGCGAATATTTACGCCCAGCCATGGTAGTGCCAGAAAGCAAGCGCGTAGACACCCTACTAAATGAATTTCGTCAGCAACGCTATCACATGGCTATTGTCATTGACGAATACGGCGGTGTATCGGGACTTGTAACCATTGAAGATATTCTTGAAATAATTGTCGGCGAAATCGAAGATGAACACGACGAAGAAGAAGATCAACAAGATATTCGCCAACTTGCTAAGCATGTATACGTAGTACAAGCGCTCACCCCTGTAGATGACTTTAACGAGTACTTTAAAACAGGTTACAGCACCGATGAAGCCGACACCATTGGCGGCACGGTACTACACGCATTTGGCCATATGCCAAGTCGCGGCGAAACAATTGAAATAGACGACTATCAGTTTAAAGTAACTAATTCTGATAACCGTCGTATTTTACAACTGCAAGTCACCGTTCCTAAGGTTGATGAAAACGACAGTGAAGAAACTACTAACTAAACTCACCCTGTTAGTAAAAGATAAAAAAGCATGGCTCGCACTGGTTGCGGGCCTTATTTTAACTTTTGGCTACGCCCCTTACCAAATTTGGCCCATCGCATTTTTTAGCATTGCCGCCATTATTTTTTGTATTAATCCAAACAACACAGGCAAAGCGCACGCAAAAAGCGCCGCTAAATATGGCTTTATATTTGGCTTAGGCTGGTTTGGCGCGGGTATTAGCTGGGTGCATGTATCTATTGCCACCTTTGGCGGCATGCCGCTTATAGCATCGCTCTCGTTAATGGCTTTACTGTGTTCATATTTAGCCCTGTTTCCGGCGCTGGCGTTTTGGGCTGCAACTCGCTTTGCAAGTGGCCCTAAAAGCATGGGCGCACTTCTAATTGCCACCATAGCCATTAGTGAATACTTACGTGGACACTTACTGACCGGCTTTCCGTGGCTAAGTTTTGGCTATACACAAACAGATGGCCCGCTTAGGCTGCTTGCCCCTTATATTGGCGAATTTGGCTTAACGCTTACCTGTGTTGGCATTGGTTTTGCCCTTTACAGGCTCACCCAAAAAGATTTTAAAACCCCATTAATAAGCGCAGCCGCTTTAGCGTTACTTGTTATTGGCGCATTAAATACCGGTAATAATCACTACTCTGGCAAAGAAATGTCGACCTTATTGGTACAAGGTAATATTAAACAGCACCTGCGCTTTGAACCCAGTGAGTTTTGGACCACCATGAGCAAGTACCAAGACTTAACACGCCCACATTGGGATGCCGACCTAGTGGTATGGCCCGAAGCCGCAGTGCCCGAAATAGAAGCCCTTGCCGACACGTATTTAGCCAATTTAGACAGCGCGGCCTCGTTTAATAAAACCGCATTAGTTACCGGTATTGTTGACTACCAGCTCGACACCAAAACCATTTACAACACCCTTATTGTGGTAGGTAATAAAGAGCACAACGACGAGCACGGCCATTACCGCTACCTAGACAAAAATCGCTACCGTAAGCACCAGTTGTTACCTATCGGCGAATTTGTACCATTTCAGGATATATTGCGCCCTATAGCGCCATTGTTTGATTTACCTATGTCATCGTTTACCCGTGGCGATAGAGTGCAAAACCACCTACGCGCCAATGGCTTTAACCTGCTACCTGCCATTTGCTACGAAATAGTATTTGCCGATTTAGTACGCGGTAACTACAAAAGCGACTCAGACCTGCTATTTACGGTAAGTAACGACGCGTGGTTTGGCGACTCTATTGGGCCATTACAACACATGCAAATAGCCCGCATGCGCGCATTAGAGTTACAACGCCCGCTGGTACGTGTTACCAACAATGGCGTAAGCGCCGTATACGACCCAATAAGCCACACTCAACAAACCATGCCACAGTTTGAAGCTGCAACCATGAAAGCCGATATAAAGCTTATACAAGGCGACAGCGTGTACAGCCAATACGGCAATGTGTTTGTATGGGGATTTGTGTTGTTGCTGGGAGTTGGTGGATTTGGGGTTAGGTTTAGAAAGTAAAAGTTAAACTGATTACGATAGTCTGTAGCTAAGGGCTGAGTATCCTTAGCTATTCGAATTTATAATTCTAACCTGCACTCAGTATAAATATAAGTTTTAATGCACCTTTAATATTAGCTCCGGCCGTGCATAGAGAGATATTGAATTAATGTGTTTTCGCTGATTCTCTAAGAGCTTCCTCACCCTGTTTAAAGTTTTGCTCATGACTCAAATCGTGCAAATGTGCGTATGTAATCTCTCTTAATGGTAACGCAACTAAAAACTTATCCCATGCTTCATACAATACGGAGCTATATTCTAATAATTTATCTCTGGAAACCTCATCTAAAGCTAAAGAGTTTAAATTATCCAGTAGCTCAAGTTCTTTTTCTTTCTCTATCTTTTTAATTACACTTTCATAAGGTGTGACTTCAATAAACTTTAAAGTATCCTTGTCACGATAGCCAGCTATTACAGGAAGAATATATATATCATTAGATTGTATTTTCGCCTGTATCTCATAGATATAACCTATATAAACTTTTCTATCAGACATTGTAAATAAAATTGGGAGTCCAGTTTTATTTGAACGGTGGAATAATCGAGAAAACTCAGGGCTATCTGCATCTTTTAAGAACTCATCCTCTAGGAGTTGCTCCCTATCAAATAGCTTGTATATCAACCATGGTATTACGATCGACATGAAAAAAGTTATTGTACTGATATCAACAATAGCAACCCAATGTTTTTCCACATGGGAAAATAACAAAACTTCCGTTAAAAACCAATGCCCTAAGTCGACATTAATATCGCATAAAGTTGCTACTTCACTGATGAGCAAGAAAATAAATGCACTGATAAGGAATGCAAACAAGCCTACGGAAGTAGACTTAAAAAATGTATGATAACCATTACTTCTGTGAAGAGGAAAGTGTGTTTTGTGGTAGTAATTCAGCAGACTATAGCCTGAGACTCCAAAAACAAGTAATAGTAATATTGTAGGTTTTATCATATGGTGCAACTAAAAAGTGCCTTATTAAATATAGGCACTTTATTTTAAATTTTAAGAGGTTGGATGAATCAACCTGCTAGCGGCTTGTAATTGCTCTTTTACTACAGGACTTTCTCTTAAAGACTTCATATCCACTCTAAACGTGTCATTTCTAGGCATATATACATCAATTTCACTTTTAGCGTGTTGAGCAAATAGTTTTTTTACTTCTTTGATTTGATGATCACTCAACTCAGTTGAGAGTTCTTTTAACTGTCTATCTATTTTAGGAGACAAACTAAAGAAATTGAACCAGCTCATAACGGCGCTCCTTATAAGTAACATAATTTGACAGGTTGGCTGTCGTGTAGCTTTTAATTCAGATCTACTACGATACTGATATTAATCGTCCTTACGAATATGTCAATAAATTGTATATTCAAACCATTAAATATTTAGACAAGCTATACGGGTACTACTGTTCTAAAAAGTCCATAAGCCTATAACATCAGCCACTGGACCATGCGTTTCACCTTCAAAGTATCGCTGATTTATATGTAAACCTCACTGATAGATTGTAGCTAATAAGTTTTGGCTAAAGTAATAGGCTCTGAGGCATTTACATTTATTGTAAAAAATAAATATAAAAATATTATTGATAAGACTTTCATACATATCCTTGTATTAAATTAATAGCTAACCAAGAAGAAACGCCCGCCCTTCTTTCAACAATCAAAACACCGCTTTTATTGATAAGCTATTCCTTAGCTCTTGAGGCTAACTTTTTATATATTGCATCTTTATCGCGTTTACCAATTGCGAGTACATACACCACAACTTCGTCATCAATAACTTCGTAAGCAAGGCGGTACCCTGCCGTACGCAATTTTATTTTATAAACATTATCAAAGCCGCGTAATTTAGAGGCTGGGACATGCGGATTATCTAAGCGCTCAGCAAGTTTCTTTTTAAACGGGCTTTTAAGTGGTGGCGCAAGTTTTTTCCACTCTTTTAAGGCTGCTGGTAAAAACTTTAACTTATAAGTCATCTATACTAACTTCAACCGCTTGAGATAAATCGCCTCTGCGGCTCTCAACAACTTTAGTTAGTTCATAATCATCCAATTGTTCCATAAGTTGCTCATACATTTGTGCAGGCACCAAGTAAGCTGCAGGCTTATTATGATTTAATATGGCTATTGCAGCGCCATCAGCTTCATTTAAAAGCGCGGTTGGGTTTTTTTTAAGTTCTGAAATACTTGCCGAACAATCAGCTAAAACCTGTCTCATATAACACCTATAAAGAACTAAATTAAGACCTTATTTTAGCCCTTTTTTTATCTAAAGCTATATATTTTATAATTGCTTATTTTCTAAGTAGTTTTTAAAGTCTCTTCTACCGTTTGTGCATTTACAACCTGGTTCACACTGCCCTGAATAACCACAGTCGCTGATATTTTATCTTGAATAGCTTGCCTGTTTGGGTCCCAGTACACTTGTAAAAAGCCTAATAAACCTGTTGCAAAACCGGCGCCGTATCCACCGTATCTGCCAAAACAATCAAGCATACCTAGTGGCTCGCCATTTAGTGAGACCACCCGAATATTACATACTTTTTTACCTGGGGTTTGTCCGCGCCATAATAATGAGAACAACGTAAAGTATACGGCTGCCCAGCCAAAACCAAGGCCTAGGTCTTGAATAATGCCTTTACCCCACTGCAAAATGCTGGTAACAGGTTTGGTTTGCTCGCTTTTAGTTTCAGCTTTTTCTGTGATATTGCTTTTATGAGTTACTTCGCCCGAAATGCTTTCTAGCTCTGTCTCATTATTTTTAAAATCATCTGCCGCAACGGGCTCATCATCAGATATGGCCATTAAGTGCAATAATGTGCGCGTAACTTCAATCCCTCCTACGTTTTGCATTTCAGCAAGCGCTGGTAATTGGCCAACTAAATTAGCTCGTGCAACGCTTTGGCAAGCATCATCGCAGTTTTTATCGCCGTCTGTTTGTGTTAAATAAGTGCGTATTATTGCTTTATCATGCTCGCTTAGCTCATCGTTTTGCTGTGTTTTTTCTATTTGAGGTGTTTGTATAACGGTATCGCCTTCAAAAAAATCAATTGCTAACGAGAGTACGGTTAATGAACTTACAAATAAAAAACTCGCGGCAAAAAGCTTTAAGGCTCTGCGCCAAAACGACGACATTTTTGGAAGATATTGCTGCGCAGTGCCTTTATAAAAAGCCATGGCAGCCACAAAGGCAATTAAAGTGGCGCTTAACTTAGCGGCCATAAATATTAAAGTGACATCAATAGTCATCGCCAATGCACGTTTAATTGGACTCGCTAATGGAATACCTAATAACGCTTGATCAATTTTAAAGGCATACGGAGTGATCACGTCTTTGGTTTCAGAGTCTGATAACGCGAGTTGCTCTATCTCTTTGGTTTTCATTTTTATTTTTATGTTTTTAAAATGGGTAAGCTATTTAACTTACGCGCTTTTTATTGTTATATCAATCCGCTTAATTAAGTGATCTATTTTGCGAATTGGTATTAGCTCAAGTTAAAGCTATTGATTTACCAGCATAAAAAAGGGCTGCATACATGCAGCCCTTAAAATACTTTATTTATAAATAATTAAGCGGTTGGGTAATCGGTATAGCCTTGCTCTGCACCACCAAATAAGGTGTCGGGGTTGTGGCTATTTAGCGGTTTACCTTGCTTTAAACGTGCTGGTAAATCTGGGTTAGACACAAACGGGCGACCAAAGCCAATCATGTCGGCCCAGCCCTGTGCTAGGGCTTCATCGGCACGTTCTTTAGTGTACTTACCTGCATAAATTAATACGCCGCTGTACGCTTTACGAATAGCCTGTTTAAACTCAACACTCATTAAAGGGGCATCATCCCAGTCGGCTTCAGCAATGTGCATATAGCCCACGCCAGCGTCGTTTAGTGCTTGAGCAACGGCTAAATATGTTTGCTCTGGGTTATCATCAACCGTGCCGTTAAGCGTGGTAAGGGGTGCAAGCCTTACACCTACTTTTTGACTACCAATTTCATCGCTTACTGCATTTACAACCTCTGTTAAAAAACGCAAACGATTTTGCACACTGCCGCCATATTCATCAGTACGGGCATTTGATTGCGAGTCTAAAAATTGGTTAATTAAATACCCGTTAGCGGCGTGTAGCTCTATGCCGTCAAAGCCTGCGTCTACTGCATTCTTAGCCGCTTGGCGAAATTCGCCTAGTACATTTTCAATATCTTGCTTGCTCATTTCACGCGGTAACTGAGTCTCAACAAAGCCAGGCTCGCCGTTAGTATCTACAAATACTTTTACGTCTTTTGCAGCAATGGCCGATGCCGATATAGGCTGCACACCGCCTGTGTTATCGCTGTGTGTTACGCGCCCTACATGCCAAAGCTGCGCAAACATAACGCCACCAGCATCGTGCACTTTGTTGGTCACCGTGCGCCAACCTGCGACTTGCTCGTTTGTGTAAATACCTGGTGTCCAGGCATAGCCTTTACCCAGCTCACTTATTTGTGTGCCTTCGCTTACTATTAACCCAGCACTTGCTCGCTGCGCGTAATAAGTGGCCATTAAATCATTGGCAATGTCGCCAGGCTGCGTTGAGCGCGAGCGAGTCATTGGTGGCATAACAATACGGTTTTTTAAAGTTTTACCTGCAAGTTCTATGGGTGAGAAAAGTAACATCATAATGCCTCCTAAGTTTGATGGCGCTCATAATAGCGCAGCTATATAAATTCAAAAATAGCAAAAAACACAAAATAGCTTTGTTGTATTTGCAAAAGTGTCTACTTATTCTTCTGCTGAGCATTACATACAAACCATTTAAAAAGTCATGCTAGTGCTAGAAAATTTAATTGATACAATATAACATACCAACAAATACCTATTAGTAAGTAAAATTAAATGATCAATAAACTGCCCGTCACAGTGTTATCAGGCTTTTTAGGCGCAGGTAAAACAACCGTACTTAGCCATATTCTTAATAACCGACAAGGAAAAAAAGTGGCTGTTATAGTCAACGATATGAGCGACATAAACATAGATGCAGCCACAATTAAAAACGATGTATCACTCAATCACAGCAACGAAAAACTCGTCGAAATGAGCAACGGCTGTATTTGCTGCACCCTACGAGAAGATTTACTTGTTGAGGTGGGTAAACTTGCCAAAGATGGCCGTTTTGATTATCTCGTCATTGAATCAACAGGTATTTCAGAGCCTCTACCGGTTGCCGAAACATTTACCTTTGCCGACGAAAACGGTATTTCTCTTGGTGATGTTGCCACCCTCGATACCATGGTAACCGTGGTTGATGCGGTTAACTTTTTAACCGACTACGAACAAGCAAACGATTTACAAGATACTGGCGAATCGTTAGGAGAAGACGACGAGCGAAGCGTGGCTGACCTACTTATTGATCAAGTTGAATTTGCCGACGTTATTTTAATTAGCAAAACTGATTTAGTCACCAATGAACAGCTCAATAAGCTTATTGCCATTTTAAATACGCTTAATACTCAAGCTAAAATGATTCCTATATCAAACGGCAATATTAATATTAACGAAGTGCTCAACACGGGCTTATTTAATTTTGCACGCGCCCAACAAGCGCCGGGTTGGCTTAAAGAAATGCGTGGTGAACACATTCCCGAAACCGAAGAGTATGGTATTAGCAGCTTTAATTATACGGCGCGCCGCCCATTTAACCCTGAAAAGTTTTATCACTTTTTGCACAACACCGAGCAATTTGGCAAGCTCATTCGCTCTAAAGGGTATTTTTGGCTCGCAACGCGCCCTTTATTTTGCGCGCAGTGGAGCCAAGCAGGCGGTATAGCTCATTACGGGTTTGCTGGCATGTTTTATAAAGCAATTCCTAAAAAAGACTGGCCCACAGAGCTCGAGCTACTTGCTGATATAAACAGTAAATGGGTAGAGCCCTTTGGTGATATGCGTCAAGAACTTGTATTTATTGGTCAGTCGTTAAATAAACAAGCCATGATTGAGGCGCTTGATGACTGCCTACTGCCAGAAGAAGCTGTGCTTAAAGGTAAAGATTTTTGGAAAACCTATAACGACCCGTTTCCAATTTGGGAGGAACTATAATGAACGCCTTAGCCCCTTTAACAGCGCAAATACAACCAAATATACAACTACAACGAAAAGCAGCTATAGATAACGATGCCAATGTTCTACCGCAAATTTATAACGAAGACACCAACATTGTTGTTTGGCAAAGAGACCTTGAACAAGTATTAACAAATGCCGTTAAAGCACTCATTAGCACTAATGCCATAAAACCACTTGAGCTTGCGGTATCACCCGATGATGCGTTTTATAAGTTAATTACTGCACTTAAACCAAATGATAATAACCGCGATGAAACTGATGCGCTGTGTAAAGATATAGCATTATTAGTTGAAATGTTTTGCTGCCTATTTGATTTAAAACACGCCGGTTTAAGACTAAAAATATTAGATAAACCTATGTGCCCGCGTTTTCATGTAGACAAAATTCCGTGCCGATTAGTGACAACTTACCAATGCGTTGCAACGCAGTGGTTAAATCACAGCGATGTAGAGCGCTCAAAGCTTGGAACTGGTAATTTGGGTAAGCCCGATGAAGAGTCTGGCTTATTTAAAAGCCTAAATAATATTAATCAGCTAAATCAAGGCGATGTTGCGCTACTTAAAGGCGAGTACTGGGATGAAAACGAAGGCGCAGGGCTTGTACATCGCTCGCCACCGGTGGCTGCAAACGAGCAACGCTTGTTGCTCACCCTCGATTTTATTTAAAATTTGTTGTGGTAATAAACGCTGCACTAATGGGCGTTTATCACCCTCGCGATTACTTCGTACAACCCTTGTGTATTTACCGGTTTAGATACAAAGTCATCCATGCCTACACTCAAACAGCGCTGCTTATCATCTTCATAGGCGTTTGCGGTAATAGCAACAATGGGCACATGTGCCTTTGTGTTTACCTCATTAGCCCGTATTGTTTGGGTGCACTCGTAGCCATCCATATTAGGCATTTGGCAATCCATTAAAATTAAATCAAAGCGATTACCTTCAAGTACTTTTAGCGCTTCTATGCCATCGGTTGCCATCACTAAGTTTACCTTTGTAGGCTCTAGCATTTTTGCAATTACTTGGCGGTTAATGGGGTTATCTTCAACCAGTAAAAGTGTTTTATCGCTTAAATTAGGCAACGACTTCGGCTGTTTAACGGGCTCTGGTTTGTTGGACTGTGCTTTAGGTGCACTTACGTAAAATTTAAGTACGCTGCCTTTGCCTGGTTCGCTGTTGAGGGTAATTTCACCCTGCATTTTTTTAATTAACCCTTGGCTAATTGCTAAACCTAAGCCTGTGCCACCATACTTACGTGCCACACCTACATCTGCTTGCGTAAACTCACTAAATAACAACGACTGCTGATCTTTTTCAATACCAATGCCGCTATCGGCTACGCTTATTAAAAGTTGCTCGTTTTCGTAATCAAACGATAAGCGCACAAAACCACGCTCAGTAAACTTATACGCATTAGAGAGCAAGTTAATAATGACTTGGTTTAAACGTAGGTCGTCTACTTTTACGCAATCTGGCAGCCTGTCGCTTTGGCTAACAATAAACTCGACGTGATCAGAACTTACAATGGGAGAAAACAACGACTTTATATTGGCAATAAACGGCGCAAGGTTAGTCGCCCGAGGGCTAATTTCCATGGCGTTAGCTTCTATTTTAGAAAAATCTAAAATATCGTTTAAAATTTTCAGTAAATTTTGTGCGCTTTTTTGCTGCGTATTTAACAGCTCTCGCTGCTCATCGGTTAATGAATTATCGCGTAATAAAACCTCACCCATGCCTAAAATACCGTTCATAGGGGTGCGTAGCTCGTGGCTCATATTGGCTAAAAATTGCGACTTAGCAACATTGGCTAAATTAGCCCTATTTACCGCTTTTTTAAGCTCTGTGGTTTGCTCTGCTACTTTGCCCTCTAGCTGCTGATTAAATTCGCTCAGCTGGGTATTTAACCCTTGGTTTCTGATATTAGAGGCTTGTAGGTTTTCTATTGAACGCTGAAGCGCATTAGCCAGTAATTCAAATTGCTGTTGTAGTTGCAATACCTCATGCCAGCTTGAGTCTGTATTAAACTTATGTGTTTTGGTTTTACCAAAGCTTTGCATTAGCGTAGTTAAGCTAGTGATTGGCTGCACTAATAAATTAGCAAGTTGGTGTATAAAAATAACCACCATAAGCATCAATATCGCACTTAACAAAATAGTGGGTAGCCAAGCTTTTGCCACCGACATACTTAAATGCTTACGATTATAAAAGGTAATAACTTGCCAGTGATTTTGTGGATCAATGTACCTAGAGCTGTGGTACACCTCGTTTTTGCTTGAACGAAATAGGTTTTTATCACCTAAATTACTGGTATTAAAGCCCTCCCAGTTAAAATGGCTCAGTATTTTAAATTCATCAAGGGAGCTAAATACCACTTTTTGCTGCGCATCTAGCACCACTAAATCGCCCGTGTACTCAAATAAGTTAGGTATAAACCGCTCTAAGCGGTCTAACTTTAACGAGCCCTCTACCACACCATAAAACGTATTGTTACGGTATATAGGTGCCGACAGCGCCACAATAGCCTCGTTACCTAGGCCGCGACCTTGAAACACGCCACTGGTATAGCCCAAAGGGAACTGCTGAGCTTGAGTAAAATATGCTCTGTCTTTAACACTACGCTGCGCAAGGCTAAGCCCCTCTATTAAATCGCTGGGCGAGCTAAGCTCTACAAAGCCATCTGGGTTTGCATATAAGCTGGTGGTAAAGCCTGGAAATAACGACATTAATCGTTTGAGCTGCACATCGCTTGCAGTGCCCTCACTTATTGCGTCGCTACTCATAACAATGGCGTTTTTATGAAATGCTAAATAATCATTTAATTGCGTGCTAATAGACTCGGCTTTTTCTTTTAGTTGAGCGTTTACTTCATACTCTAAGCGCGCATGATGATCGTTTACTAAAATTACACTGGTTAGCAATACCACTAAAATAATAATGACACTAACCACATAGCTTAAAATTTTTGCCAGTGGCCTCCCCTGATACGCACGGCTAGCGTAAGGTACAAATACACTAACTAAATCAACCACCGCCAAACTTATTAGCGCGTTAATTAAGTACTTTGATATCGCTACTATTAGCGTTAACCAGGCCAAGCCAATAACAAATTGGCCTATAACCCATACAAAGGGTAAACCAATACATAGCCAAAATACGCTACCCAGAGGAAGAATAGGTTTAGAGCGGCGTAAGCAAAAAGCATAAAGCCAACAAAGCTCGAGTAAATACACAATACTCGGCCAACAATGGCCCCACCTATAAAGTAAAAAACCAGAAACAATGGCAAGGCTTAGGCACGCGTAACGCAACCCAGTAAATACTAAGCTGCATAAAACAAACAATTGCCCAAACAAAAATTCGGAGCTGTCGAAAAAATACAATGGCGAGAGATTTACTAACCCGCCTAATAACCCTAATAAAACAGCGAGTGTCCACTTACTTCTTTGCGGCATTAATCAACCTTGGGGCACTTTGTTAACATTTTACATGTTAAAATTAATGTAATTTTTACATTATTACGTACAAGGCAAGGGTTGTCTAGCAGCAATAAAACAGGAACAGATACACATTACCCCCTATCAAAAAGCGTGTTATGTGTTTTTACACTTACTCTTTTTATGACTGCCACTTAAATTTAACTTAATATCCTTAAGCATAGGCTTAAGCATTTGCGATTGCTAAATAGGCATTAGCTAACGCTTCTGGAGCTGCGCAATAATCTACAATAAGTATTACTGTTGAAACATTTAGTGACTGTAATTTATTGCCAAGCTCAGTAGATGTGAGTTTTGCTTTGGCGTTGCTAAATAAGTAATTTGATTTTTTACATAAATAGTGAATGTTTCATCTGCTAGTGCAGTAAACGACAATAATAAAAACAGTGTGAATGTAAAAATGAGGTAGAGCGGTAATAGTGGAAAATCGATACTCGTAATATTAAATATTTAACGGTGTTATTAAGGAGTAATTTAAAAAGGAATGTATTTTCACCCAAATGAGGAATTTGGGTGG
>NZ_DJHW01000077.1:0-35283 GCF_002433295.1 Pseudoalteromonas sp. UBA6610
TTAGCCAGCTAAATACAGGTAAAGACGCAGAAAAAGTAATTTTAGAGCTGGCCAATAAATTAACCAATCGCTTAATGCACGCGCCTACCCGTGCCATCCAAGATGCAGCGAAAAAAGGTGAAGTGGCTCAGTTAAATCAATTGAAAAAAATGTTAGGTATAGATCAGGAATAACAGTTAAATGAAAGAGTCCGTTTATCGTAAATTAGAAACCTTAGTTGAGCGCTATGAAGAAGTACAAGCGCTGCTAAGTGACCCATCGGTCATTAGTGATCAAAACCGCTTTCGTACTCTTTCAAAAGAATACTCTGAGCTTGAAGAAGTGGTAAAAACATTTTTAGCGTACCAGCAAGCGCAAGAAGATTTGAGCAGTGCTGAAGAAATGCTTAAAGATTCAGACCCTGAAATGCGTGAAATGGCACAAGAAGAATATAAAGAAGCAAAAGCACAGATTTCGACTTTAGAAGACGATATTCAAGTTCTGATGCTGCCTAAAGATCCGAAAGACAATAACAACGTGTTTTTAGAGGTTCGCGCTGGAACGGGTGGCGATGAAGCGGCTATTTTTGCTGGTGACTTATTCAGAATGTACAGCCGTTACGCAGAAACAAAAAAATGGAAAGTAGAAGTTGTCACCACCAACGAAGGTGAACACGGTGGTTATAAAGAAGTAATTGCTAACATCAGCGGTGAAGGTGTTTACGGGCAATTAAAGTTTGAATCAGGCGTGCACCGTGTGCAACGTGTCCCTGAAACTGAGTCTCAGGGCCGTGTACATACCTCTGCATGTACTGTAGCCGTTATGGCTGAAGTACCAGAAGCAGAAGCCATCGAAATCAATACTGCTGATATTAAAGTTGATACCTTTAGAGCATCGGGCGCGGGTGGTCAGCACGTTAATAAAACCGACTCTGCCATTCGCATTACCCATTTACCTACGGGTGTAGTGGTTGAGTGTCAAGATGAGCGCTCTCAGCATAAAAACCGTGCTAAAGCGATGTCGGTATTGGCTGCACGCCTTCAGCAAGCTGAAGATGAAAAGCGTCATGCTGCTGAAGCATCAGAGCGTCGTAACTTAGTGGGCAGCGGCGATCGCTCTGAGCGTATTCGTACTTACAACTACCCGCAAGGGCGTATTACCGATCACCGTATTAATTTAACACTTTATCGCTTAAACGAAGTGGTAACTGGCGATTTAGGCGCAATTATCGATCCATTAATGCAAGAGCATCAGGCTGATTTACTTGCCGCAATGGGCGATGAGTAATTGTGAGCCACACGCTTGAGCAGGCAATAGCGGTTGGTGCAACTAAACTTGCACCAACTAGCGACAGCGCTAAATTAGACGCACAAGTACTGCTGTTACATATTCTTCAAAAACCCCGCAGTTACTTATTTACCTGGCCAGATAACCTACTTAGCAGCGACGAACAGCGCCAATATGATGAATTTTGTGAACGGCGTTTAAATGGTGAACCCGTAGCGCATATTATTGGCCAGCGCGAATTTTGGAGCTTAGCGCTCGAGGTGAATGCCACGACGCTTATTCCTAGGCCTGATACCGAAACACTCGTTGAGCAAGCTTTAGCACTTACCGTGCCTGAGCAAGCAAAAGTGCTTGATTTAGGCACTGGCACCGGCGCTATTGCACTTGCACTTGGCAGCGAAATGCCAACATGGCAAATTACAGCAGTCGACAAAGTAGCAGATGCGGTGGCCTTAGCGACCCGTAATCAGCAGCGTTTAGCCATTAATAATGTGCAAGTTAAGCAAAGTAACTGGTTTAGCGCGCTGAAAAATGAGCAGTTTAATCTAATTGTGACCAACCCACCGTACATTGAACACGACGATAAACATTTAAAAGAAGGGGATGTGCGCTTTGAACCTCTTTCTGCGTTAGTGGCCGATGAGGCAGGAATGGCTGATATAAAACAAATAATTACACAATCACGTGACTATTTGCTCCCTAGTGGCTATCTTTTAATAGAACATGGTTTTGAACAGGGTGAAGCTGTTCGGCATTTGTTTAAGCAAATGGCGTATATAAATATTAAAACAGTAAAAGACTTGGGAAATAACGATCGTGTAACGCTCGCACAGTGGCCTTAATTTGATAATAAACAGCCATGATTGTGTGTTCTATAAATGCATTAAGGAACCTTTAATATGATGGGTGATTTTTTATTTTCAGATGAGCCAGATGAGTTAGAAAGTGAAGTAGAGCTTGGCACTTGGAAAGTATTAATCGTTGATGACGAACCTGAAGTTCATGCTGTTACAAAGCTAGCGTTGAGTGATTTTGAATTTCAGAACAAACGTTTAGAATTTTTAAGCGCATACTCGGGCGCTGAAGCAAAAGAATTAATAAATGCGCACCCAGATGCCGCTATTGTACTGCTAGATGTGGTAATGGAAACAGATGACGCTGGGTTACAGGTTGCTAAATTTATTCGCGAAGAAGCTAATAATAATCATATTCGCATTATTTTAAGAACCGGTCAGCCTGGGCAGGCACCTGAGCGCCAAGTCATTATTAATTACGATATTAACGACTATAAATCGAAAACAGAGCTGACAGCGCAAAAGCTGTTTACTGTGATTATGTCGAGCTTACGCTCGTATCGCGATATTATTTCTATTGAGCAATCTCGCGAAGGGCTTGAAAAAATTATTGTTGCCTCGCGCGATATATTTGCCACACGTTCAATAGAGCAGTTTATTGAAGGGGTGATGCAGCAACTTACCTCGTTATTAGGCATTGCCGATCAAGCGGTGTATGCCACTACGTTAGTGGCGCAAAATACGCAAGAAAATAGTAACGATAAGCTAATAGTACGCTCTGGTACCGGTGAATTTGAGCAAAGCGAGGGTAAAGAGTTAGATGCGGTGCTGCAAAATGAGCAACTAGAGGCGTGTCATCAAGCACTTAAAGATAAAAGCATAATTTATAAAGATAACTATTTATTTGCTTATTGTAGTAGCGAGTACAATCACAATTCGATGTTATTTATATCGGGGATCCCTAAAAATATAACCGATACGCAACGTAATTTAATT
Source organism: Pseudoalteromonas sp. UBA6610 (assembly GCF_002433295.1). Lineage (NCBI taxonomy): Bacteria > Pseudomonadati > Pseudomonadota > Gammaproteobacteria > Alteromonadales > Pseudoalteromonadaceae > Pseudoalteromonas > Pseudoalteromonas sp. UBA6610. The sequence continues at coordinate 3,057 of NZ_DJHW01000077.1, forward strand.
GAGATTTTTTCGCAAAATGTACAACTAGCATTTGAGAACGTGCAACGACAACAACGTTAATCGTTACTATAAATTTAAAAAGCACATAGCCTCGCGACTATGTGCTTTTTAGTTTGTGAGGCATAATAGCCAAAGCAGTGCGTAGGGCTTGGTATTATACCAAGCAGCAATAATACTTAATCATTTTGAGGGGGCTAAACGTGTTGCTATCAGCGTTAAAAAATTCTCATTTAGAACAACTAAATAGCAAATTTTTTGCCTAGCTATCAACACGTTTTTTCATCCTCAAAATAGATCACTTAATTAAGCGGGTTGGTATTAAACGCACTTAACTAAATTTAACAAAACAAAAAGTACTGAGGCTTATGGATTATTTAGCAGTAAAACACTCACACATGGCAATTGCTATGCTAAGCGTTATCTTATTTTACATCCGCTCTTTTTCGCGTATGGGCAGTGGCAAGCTTGCCAAAAATAAACTGGTTTTTATTGGCAGTCACAGCATTGACACTTTATTACTTATTTCTGCAATAACATTGGTGTTCATGGCAAAAATAAACCCCTTTGAGCAACTATGGTTATTAGAAAAAATAGTGCTTGTAGTGATTTATATTGCGATAGGTATTATTAGTGCTAAACAAACTAATACGCTGCCAAAAATTATGTATGTGGTAGTTAACACGATTGTGATTTTAGCGATAGGGTATTTGGCAACGGCAAAATCGCCGCTACTTTTATAATACCTACTCTGTTGCAAGTTAAGTGTCGGTGCGTGTATATGCTTTTTAAACACGCACGATACTTATAAGTAAGGGACTTAAACCCCCAAGGAACTTGAGTAACAGTTAATACAGTTAATACACCTCTGCACGCTTTATAGCCTTCACCATTTTTCAGCCAGGCTGGCCTACTCCTTTTACTATAAAGCACACCTCTGGGGTATAATTGCGGGTGGGAGCTTCGCTGTATTGGTAACTATCCGCAAAATTAGGTAAACTACGCCTTCGTTTTTTAATAAATGTTGTAGTATTGATGACCACCCTCGGGTATGACGAACACGACGAATCTTATTTAGATGATGCATATGATGAATTTACTCCACCGCCACTTTATCGGTGTATTAATGCAGAGTCGAAATGGGACCCTCAAATAGATTTAGCGCCAACTTTTTCTGTATTAACTGACTTTGAGCAGCAGATCACTGCTATGTGCGCAAAGCAAAAAGACCCACACGATAGATTAGAAGCCCTTCTTGATATTTTTTATAGCAAATGGCTATTTAGCGCCTCTGGGCTAAAGGTGCCAGAGCATAAAATAAATAGCTTAAGCTATACACTCACTATGCGCAGCGGCTCTATAACCACATTAGGTATTTTATTGAGCCATTTGCTTGAGCAAGCGCAATTAGATGCCAGTGTGTGTATTAATCAGGGCGATATTAGCGTGCATGTCGCAATAAGTGATGAAGAAGGCTACATTATTGAGCCTAGCAGTGGGCAACAAAGCTGGTACATCATTCCTGAAAATGCGGATGAAGAAAATGGCCAAGAGCAAGAGCCACTTGAACTTATTTATAACGATGAAGTTTATAAATTGTTTTTAGCGCAGCAAAAATGGTCGTTTATTAGCGAAAATAAATTTGGCCACGCGCTGGTATGTGTTGAGTTGCTAATGGAGCTATTAGGCGATGACCCGTACGAGAGACGCGACAGAGGTTACTTACTCAATCAGTTAGATTGTCCTAAAATGGCACGCGATGATTTACAGTTTTTTATTGATGAGTGCCCGGACGATCCGGCAATCGAAATTATTCAGCATCAACTAGAAGAACTTGAAGATAATAATAAAACACACCATTAAGAATAGGAACAAATATGGCTGATACTCACACTGCATTAATTACCAATGATGCTGTTGTACTGGGTTTGCTTGCTGTAATTTTAGGGTTCATTTTTAAAACCTCTAGCAGCGAAAACCCCAAACTAAAAGCATTTTATAAATATGTACCAGCATTATTGCTGTGTTACTTTTTACCTTCTTTACTCAATACGTTTGGCATTGTAGATGGTCATAGTTCAAATATTTACTATGTTGCTTCGCGCTATTTGCTGCCAGCATGTTTAATCTTACTTACTATTAGTATTGATTTAAAAGCGATTATTAATTTAGGCCCCAAAGCGCTAATTATGTTTTTAGTGGGTACGTTGGGCATTGTGATTGGTGGGCCTTTATCTATTTTAGTGGTTAGTGTATTTAGCCCTGATTTAGTAGGCGGCCACGGCCCTGATGCTGTTTGGCGTGGTATGACAACGGTTGCCGGCAGCTGGATTGGCGGCGGCGCTAACCAAGCTTCAATGAAAGAAATGTTTGAAGTGGGCGGCGATATATTTTCGGTTATGGTGACCGTTGATGTGATTGTGGCGAATATTTGGATGGCTGTTTTATTACTAATGGCCGCAAACCATAAAAAAATTGATGCCGCAACAGGGGCTGATACAACCGCCATAGAAGATTTAAAAAACCGTGTTGAGCAATACCATGCAGAGCATGCCCGCATGCCGACACTCAATGATTACATGACCATTATTGCCATAGCATTTGGTATAACGGGGCTAGCTCATTTTTGTGCCGACTTTTTAGGGCCGTTTTTTGCAAACAATTATGCGTGGGCTAAAGAGTACAGCTTAAACAGTAAATTCTTTTGGCTAATTGTTATTTCAACCACTATTGGTATTAGTTTATCATTTACTAAAGTAAGGCAAATAGAAGCGTTTGGCGCATCAAAAGTTGCTTCAAGCTTTTTATATATTTTAGTGGCATCAATTGGCTTACATATGAACGTAACCGCTATATTTAGTAACCCTGGGTTATTTTTAATTGGGGCTATTTGGATGCTAACACACGCAAGTTTAATGCTGATTGTAGCCAAAGTAATAAAAGCCCCGTTATTTTATATGGCGGTGGGCTCGCAAGCTAACGTTGGCGGCGCTGCGTCGGCGCCTGTGGTGGCTTCTGCGTTTCACCCTTCGCTTGCGCCAGTGGGCGTTTTATTAGCTGTACTAGGGTATGGTGTAGGTACATATATGGCCTACATTTGTGGATTAATGATGCAAGCAGTTGCACCTTAAGGAATTTAAATGAACAACCAAGTAATTGATATTAATAACATTGAGCTGGCAAATGACAAACCATTTGTATTATTCGGTGGTATGAATGTTTTAGAGTCGCGCGATTTAGCAATGCGTATTGCAGAGCACTATGTAGAAGTAACGTCTAAATTAAATATTCCTTATGTATTTAAAGCCTCGTTTGATAAAGCGAATCGCTCATCAATAAATTCTTACCGCGGCCCAGGTATGGAAGAAGGCTTAAAAATATTTGAAGAGATTAAAAATACCTTTAATATCCCGCTTATAACCGACGTGCACGAACCACACCAAGCAGCGCCTGTTGCTGAAGTGGTTGATGTAATTCAGTTACCTGCATTTTTAGCACGCCAAACCGATTTAGTGGTAGCTATGGCAAAAACGGGTGCCATTATTAATGTGAAAAAACCACAGTTTTTAGCGCCGCACGAAATGCGTCATATCATTACTAAATTTAATGAAGCAGGTAATGATAATGTTGCACTGTGTGAGCGCGGCTCAAGCTTTGGCTACAACAACTTAGTTGTTGATATGCTAGGTATGGATGACATGAAAGCCATGGCACCAGTTATTTTTGATGCCACTCATGCACTACAGCGCCCAGGCGGGCGAGCAGACTCTGCTGATGGACGCCGTGCACAAGCTGCCGAGCTTGCTCGCAGCGGCATGGCACTGGGCATTGCGGGCCTATTTATTGAAGCGCACCCTAACCCTAATGAAGCAAAGTGTGATGGCCCATGTGCATTAGCACTTAGCAAGCTTGAAGGGTACTTATCGCAAATGAAAGCAGTAGATGACTTAATTAAAAGCTTTGCACCACTTGATACAAGCGCAAGCGATTTATAATTTAACACCTATTTAGGTAATGTTTAAAAAGCGACTTAGGTCGCTTTTTTTATTCCATTAATATACACACACAACGATGCTGTATATAATCTTACGCATAAGAAAAACTAATTCTAAGCTTGGTTACTATGTCAAGACGAGTCCCCCCATTAAACGCACTTAAAGCTTTTGAAGCCGCGGCACGCCATTTAAGCTTTACTAAAGCAGCAGAAGAGCTGTATGTAACGCAAGCGGCAGTGAGCCATCAAATTAAAACCCTTGAAGAGCATTTAGGCTTAAAATTGTTTTTACGTAAAAATCGCTCGTTATTATTAACCGAAGAAGGCCAAGGCTATTTTTTAGATATTAAAGAGATTTTTACCCAGCTGATAGATGCCACCGAAAAGCTACTTGCTCGCGGTGCAAAAGGCTCACTTACCGTAAGTTTGACCCCGAGTTTTGCAATTCAGTGGTTGGTACCTCGATTAAGTTTATTTAACGAACTCCACCCCGAAATAGATGTGCGTATAAAAGCGCAAGACCAAGACGAAAACTCGTTAACCGATGATGTAGATATTGCCATTTACTACGGCCGAGGGCACTGGAGTGGGGTTCAAACTTACAAATTGCACACCGAGTATTTAGTGCCTTTATGTAGCCCACTGTTATTAAGCGGGCATAAACCGCTTAATCAACCGAGTGACTTAGCCCAGCACACTTTGTTGCACGATACCACGCGCCGTAACTGGAAAACCTGGATGAAAACGGCGGGTGTACGTAATGTACAAGTGAATCAAGGCCCTATATTTAGCCACTCATCAATGGTGCTCCAAGCCGCGGTGCACGGTCAAGGTGTAGCAATAGGCAATAGTGTGCTTGCTAAACCCGATATTGACGCGGGCCGTTTAGTGATCCCATTTAGCCACAGCTTAGAGAGTAAAAACGCGTATTACTTAGTGATTAGAGAGTCGCAAACAGAGCTGGGTAAAATAGTCTCGTTTAAAGATTGGATGCTGAGCTTAGTTGAACAAGAACAAGAGTATTAATAATGATTGAATGGTTTAAAAGCGCAACGCAGCCGGCTATTGCACAGTTTATATTTGCGCATGGTGCCGGAGCTGGATCAGATTCTGATTTTATGCAGCATATGGCTAAACTCATTAGTGCGCAGGGTATTGATGTAGGTTTATTTGATTTTGAATACATGCAAATTGCTAAAAAAACACAAAAACGTAGACCGCCAGAGCGAGCCCCTAAACTGTTAGCTTATTACGAGCAAGTACTAACAAATGCGCAACCTAATTTACCGTTATTTATTGGCGGCAAGTCGATGGGCGGGCGTATGGCTTCTATGCTTGCTTGTAGCTCTACACAACCGATTGCAGGTGTATTAGCGTTTGGCTATCCGTTTCATCCGCCCGGTAAGCCAGAAAAGCTACGCACCGATCATTTTGCAGACATACCTTGCCCGTTTTTAGTCTTACAAGGCGAGCGAGATACCTTTGGCACCCGTGAAGAGCTTAAAACGCTTTCTATGCCAAAACAGCCAAGCTATGTGTGGCTTAGCGATGGCGACCATTCACTCAAACCACGCAAAAAAAGTGGTGTGAGCGAGCTGCAAAATCGTGAAACTGCAGCGCTTAAAGCAGGTAAATTTATAGCCAATAGAGTGGAGCAATTATGATTAAATTATTTTTACTCACGGGCAGCTTTTTTTGCATGCTGTCGGTTATGTTAGGGGCATTTGCCGCGCATGGCTTAAAAAGCCGTCTAACTGAGTATTCTCTCGGGGTATTTAAAACCGCAGCTGAGTATCAAATGGTGCATGGTTTAGCGCTTATAGCCGTGGCGATTCTTATTAAGTGGGGTATTAATTTAACCGTGGCGGGAGGTTTTTTTATTGCCGGTACACTGCTTTTTAGTGGCAGCTTATATTTACTAGCCCTAAGCGGCATGAAGTGGTTAGGCCCAATAACCCCATTAGGTGGGTTATGTTTTATAATTGGTTGGGTTGTTATTTTAGTGCAAGTTGCACGATTTAAGTTTTAAAGAGTTTAAGGGTTAATATGTCTAGTGTTGTGATTTATTGTCGTAGTGGTTTTGAAAACGATGCGGCTGCTGAAATAACGTTTCATGCTGCCGAGCAAGGTTTTGCCGGCTATGTAAAAGCCAAACCAAATACCGGCTACGTGATTTATGAATGTTTTGAAGCGCAACACAGCGACGAAATAATCAAAAAGGTCGACTTTAAAAATATGGTATTTGCGCGGCAGTGGTTTGCTGGCACGTTAATCGAAAATATGCCGGTAGAAGATAGGGTCACTGCATTAAAAGAAGCCGCAAAGGATTTTCCTTTGTGTAGTGAATTGCGCGTAGAAACCCCCGATACTAACGAAGGTAAAGAGCTACTGACCTTTTGTAAAAAAATATCAACGCCGTTAAAAAAAACACTCGAAAAGCAAAACACGGTATTACGTGAGCCAAAGGTAAACCGCCCGGTAATGCATGTACTATTTTTAGCAAACAATGCCGCGTATGTAGGGTATTCGTATAGTTATAATAATTCGCCGTTTTTTATGGGCATTTTACGTTTACGTATGCCAAGTGACGGACCGAGCCGCTCAACGTTAAAACTTGACGAAGCCTTTAATGTTTTTATCCCTGAAAAAGAGCGAGAAGCGCGAGTACAACCAGGCATGCGAGGGGTTGATTTAGGCGCTTGCCCAGGCGGTTGGACCTATCAATTAGTACGCAGAGGGATGTTTGTTAGCGCAATAGATAATGGCCCAATGAACGATAGTTTGATGGAAACAGGCCAAGTTAAACACTTTAGAGCCGATGGTTTTAAATACCGCCCAGAAAAAAGAAATATTAACTGGTTAGTGTGCGATATGGTGGAAAAACCAACCAAAGTGACTAATCTAATGATTGACTGGGCAGTAAACGCATACGCCAAAGAGCTGATATTTAATTTAAAGCTGCCTATGAAAAAACGCTTTGATAGTGTTTATGAATGCCTAACGATGATCAAAGAAGAGCTTACTGAGTACGGTATAACCTATGAGTTGCAAGCTAAGCATTTGTATCATGATCGTGAGGAAATCACCGTTCATTTAAACGTTGTTAAGGTGCCCCAAAATTTGTATAGCTAAATCATAGAGGCATAAAAGTGGTATTAAATAATGTTTATAAATGGCTAGGATTACTTTTTTTATCACTTTTAATAGCCGGTTGCGGCGGCGGTGGCAGCGATAATGACGCCACCGATAGTGGCTCAACTGGCAATACCGCCCCTACTGTGAGTGTTGATGTAAGCAGCAGCGTTATTGTTGCTAACCAAACCTTTACTATTACGGCTCAGGCAAGCGATAGTGACGGGCAGGTGTCTAGTTATCAATGGCAGCAGCTGTCGGGGCCTGAATTTACCTTTACTGCCAATGGCAACATACTCACAGCAACGGCCCCCAGTGTAGAGAGCGACACTGATTTTAGTTTTTCGGTGCTAGTAACCGATAATGACGGCGCAACTACAGAGCAAGTGTTTTCTGGGACTATCACGGTTCAAAACACCCCTCCCACAGTTAATATTACAGGCCCAAGCAGTGCACTGGCTAATACCCAAGTGAGTTTAATTGCTAATGCACAAGACATAGATGGCACAATTAGCACCATAGTGTGGGTACAATCTGCTGGCTCCTCCATCGAATTTAGCCAAATTGAAGGTGAATTAAGCTTTACCGCCCCAAATGTAAGTGAAAATGAAACGCTTGGTTTTAGTGTTACTGTAACCGACAATGCCGGGGGCACTGTACAAAGCAGTGCGACGGTACTTATTACGCAATTAAATAGCGCACCTAGTGTTACCTTAGCTGGGCCTGACGAGGCAATGCAAAATGAGTCAGTGACAATAACAGCTACAGCGCAGGACAGCGATGGCACCATTAGCGAGCTAAGCTGGCAGCAAACAAACGGCCCCGTGGTCGAATTTACGCAAACCGACTCCAGTATTACGTTTAATGCCCCAACGGTTGCTCAAAATACCAATATTACCTTTTTAGCCACCGTTAGAGATAACGACGATGCAACTAATAGCGCCCAAAAAACGGTGATTGTGGTGCCGCCTAACAATCCGCCTGTGGCAGACGATGTAACCGTTGAGGTGCAATATAACTTAAGTGCTGAATTTAATTTGACGGTAAATGATGCCGATGGCGATACGGTACAAATTACTTTTCCAGATGACTTAGAAGGGGCGCAGGTGAGCGTTATTGATGCCCAAGCGCTGCGCTTTAGCTATACACCGCCTGTAAATAGTATTTCTGCAAAAAGCTATACACTGACTGCTAGTGATGGTGAAGACAGCACCAACTTTTTACTTAATACGACAATTATTGATACCAGCGCTGCAACGGTGACAGAAATAACGCCTAATGGGGCAGATGAACCGGTATTGGTTGACACCCCCATTAGCATTACGTTTTCTGATGTGATGCTGAGCAGTTCGTTAACCGTAAATAGTAGCGCGGGGAGCTGCGAAGGCAGTGTTCAGGTATCAAGTGATGATTTTGCAAGCTGTGTTGCACTTAATGTAGAGAGCGTATCTGGTGCGCCTGATGAGACGAGTGACTATTTTAAAAACGTTAACTTAAGCGCTGATTTTTCAGAAAACACGCTTTACAAAGTGCGTGTAAATGACCAATTAGTTAATTTTTCTGGTACTGCTGCGACAGCAGGCCAAGTGAGTGAATTTACCACCTCAACCCAAGATTTAAAAATAACCGAACTCATATCGGTGCAATTTACTAATGATACGCCCTGGGTAGAGATTTATAACGGCACAGGAGAGGCTGTTAATTTACAAAACTATTCATTAAAAACGCGCGCAATTAATATGCTTGATAGCTCAGTGAGTGCAGAGCAAGTATTTACATTACCCAACAAAGTATTAGAAAACGGCAGTTATATTTTACTGCAAAGTCGTTTTGGTGATGAGTTTTTAGCAAGCGCGGCACTTAATAACCCTAAAATTGTGCTGGTGGGTAACCAAAGCGATGCGCTACGTCCTTACTGGTATATAAATGGCTTTGCAGAGTTATTAAATAGCGCCGCCACACAAACAATCGACTTTGTTAAATTTGGTAATTCTACCCAGCAACCGGTTAGTGCCACGCAATGGCAAGGCGATAACGCACCACAAATGCAGGCCGAGCAAGGCTCAAGCTTAAAACGTGCGCTTAATGCAACAGATACTAATCAAGCAAGTGATTGGGTTTACTCAGTGTTTAATACGCCGGCAGGGCAAAATGATATTAGCTGTGATACCGATACAGATTTAGATGGGATCCCAGATTGCAGTGAGCAAGAAGGCGCAACGTTTGGCGGGCTGCCTTTATATGAATGGGGCGCGCGGGAAAATCAAAAAGATATATTTATAGAAATTGATTATATGGACAGTACCGATATAGGTATTACGCCACAGCGTACAGCATTAGAAAAAGTAGTGAGCGTATTTGCAAGTAACGGTTACACAGTGCATTTTGATGTAGGCGATTTGTTTGACCAAAGCACAGGTATTTCCACCGCTAACTTTGATTTAGGAGGCGGTACAACCGTACCGTTTAACAGCTACACGCCCTTTGAATATGACCAAGGTACCGCTAATTTATTTGCCTATAAAATGGAATATGCCGATACAACGCGCCGCCCAATTTTTCATTATTTATTAATGGCAAACAGTGGTAACGAAGATGGCAGCATTAGTGGCTCGGGCATTGCTGAAATAAATGGTAATGACCTAATGCTGACTATGGGCGGATGGGGGTTATCGGTTGATGATCAAACATCACAAAATGTGACGAATAATTACCAAGCGTCTACTATTTTTCATGAGTTGGGACATAATTTAGGGCTTTATCATGGCGGCGACGAAGAAGTGAACTTTAAGCCAAATCATTTAAGCTCTATGAATTATCTATATCAATTAACGGGGCTTGCAAGCATAGGTAATAACGAAGGTGACCGTTATTACGACCGGTTTTATACCAACAACATTAACTGCGACCTTGTGCCAAATACTAATAATCAAACAGGATCAACGGATGATTTTATCATTGATTATTCAAACGGCAGCGCTGCAAATATAAATGAAAGTGCTATTGATGAAAGCGCAGGATTGAACAGGCCTGGCTCTGAGGCGGTCGATTATAATTGTAATGCAATTTTAGGCGATACATTAACTAACTTTGATGCAAACCAAGACTCGCAAATTACTGTATTAACGGATACCGATGAGTGGAGCATGATTAACTTACAGTTTTACTCACAAAGTGCAGGTAACCGATTTGGTGTGGCAAATACAATGAGCCATAAGCTGTATCAACAGCAGCGTGCTCAAGCTGTTTCTACTTCATTGCCTAGCTATATAAAAGAAGCAGCGCCAAGCGAGGCTATAATTAACCAAATTAAAGCAATTAAAGAGCGCTAAATGAGCTACCGATTTATAAAAGCTGCACTTTTACAAGGAGCTATTATTTGTTTAGTTGCTGCCTGTAGCCAAGGCGCTATTAATAAAGCCAGTAGTAGTGAATGGTTACTAACTGATGCGCTTTATTATAATAACAAGCCAGTAAATTGGCAGCAAAGGCGAGTAAACGGGTGTAGCACGTGTTTAATACAAAACGACTCTGTACTTCAGCCCGAGGGCATAACGCGTTTTAATACGCTTTATAAAGATGGGGAGTGGGTTGCAGTACAGGAGCAAAGCAGTTTAAATGTTATAAGGTTAAAACTGCCTTTGCACACCCCCTATTTGTATGTTGAGCAATTAGCAAACGGTGAACTTAAACTGTTTAATCAGCAACACACTTATAAAACTAAAATAGGCGAAGTCATTAATATTACTTTTAAAAAGCAGTTATTCTCGATAGTGATCACAGCGTTTACTTTACAAGATGAAAAAAATGCAGCACTGCCAAGGCGCGCAAGACTAAACTACACTGCACTTAAGTTGAGATAGATAAAATAAAAGCACCAAAAGGTGCTTTTATTATTTGCCGCAGTGTTATTTAGCCCGCTCGGTATTTAGAGCGGTAATTATCTACCCACAAACGAGTAGCGCCACACACAGCAACGGGCATAACAATTAGGTTAATAAATGGGATTGCAGTGAGCAGCATAACAGCAAAGCCAAAACCATAAGATAAACCTTGTTTAGACTTTAAATCGTCTTTCATTTGTTTAAAGCCTACTTTATGGTTATCGAAGGCAAAATCTTTGTATTGCACAGCATACATCCAACATGTAAATAAAACCCATAACACTTGTCCAATAACGGGTAAAATCCACAGCAAAATAAAAAAGCCAATAGCGCGGGGTAAGTAATAGCAAAGCTTTGTCCACTCTCTGCCTACCATGCGTGGAATGTCTTTTACTAAATCAGCAAAACCGTCGTCATTTATTTTTTGTCCCGTTAAATAAAGCTCTACTTTTTCGCTGAGTAGTCCGTTAAAAGGGGCCGCAATAAAGTTGGTTATTACCGTAAATAGCATGCTGTAACTAAATAGCACCACAAGCACGGCAATGGGCCACATTAACCATTCAAGCCAGCTTAGCCACTCAGGTAACATGTTGTTTATATAATTAAAGCTGTCGCTTAACCAACCAAATAAAAAGAATAATGAACTACCAAACAATAAAATATTAAGTAAAAGTGGAATAAGCACAAAGCGCTTAAGGCCTTTTTGGCTAATTAATTTAAAGCCTGAAAAAAAATATTCCATACCTTGTATGATCTGCACAGTAACCTCAAAAAAGACTCATATCTGCATGCAGTATAATTAGACTGATAATTTTGAACAGCCTTTTTAAGTAACAAAGTGTTAAACCTGCAAAATTTTTAAAAAGTTTTAGAGTGTGTTGGCTGGATTGTTTTTGTTATGGATGTTTATTTTTTGTTGCAAAATAATGTAGGCTTAACGCATACTAAAGTTGTTTTTTTACCTATTTTATTAAAAAACAATTTCCATAATCGTAATAATAAAACTCGCGCTGTAAGTTTATTAACTATACTCATTTTAAATATATGAACTAAGAGCAGGAATTTGTTGATGCACTGCACTTTTTTAAAGTGCGTAGCAACATAAAAGTACCTAGATGCATGGTGAAGTATGAATACTGCAAAACTAAAACAATTGTTATCTCACCAGCAGGATATATTATCTAAAATCGCGTTAGGCATTGCCTTAGACGATATTTTACAAGATATTTGTTTAGCTATAGAGCAAGTTATTGAAGACAGCTCTGCAAGATGCTCAATACTGTCTTTAACAGGTAATCAGTTATTTCATCGTGCTGCCCCAAATATTGACGATGAATATTTAAAGGCAATTAATGGTGTGTTTATAGGCCCTAATGTAGGGTCTTGTGGCACCGCAGCCTATAAAAATGAGCGAGTTATTGTGCAAAATATTGACCTATCGCCCTTGTGGGAAGATTACAAAGATTTAGCGCACAGGTACGGTTTATATTCTTGTTGGTCAACCCCGGTTATTTCAACCACCAATGAAATATTAGGCACTTTTGCTATTTACCACGGCACCCCTAAAGCACCTACACAGCAAGATTTAGAACTCATTGATTATTTTGTACACTTTTCTAGCATAGCACTAGAAAAAAACGCAGAGTCGCTCAAAGCTAGGCAGCTAGTGGCAGACCTGCAAAAAAGTAATGAAAAATTTAAAGCATTTACGCAAGTGATGCCCGATCTTATTTTGATTTTGAACGAAGAGGGCGTCTATACCGATATTTACGGTACCTCGAGTGACTTATTACTTGAATCGCCCACCGATTTAATTGGTCAAAATGTGCAAGACTTGTTCCCAGTTAAAGATGCCGACATGATCATGGGGATTATTAAAAAAACCATTCTCACCAATGAAATGCAAATATTTGAGTACGATTTAGCCGTGCCCAAAGGCCACATAACCTTTGAAGGAAGAGCGGCTGCACTTACTAACTATCAGCCAGAAAAACCAGAACTTAAGCACGTAGTGTGGATGGCAAGAGATGTGACCCTTCGCAAAAAAGCCGAGCAAGAAGTTCAACGGCTTGCGTTTTTTGATCCACTAACAGGGCTTCCCAACAGACGAATGCTCAGCGACAGCCTAGCAAAGTGTGTAGAGCGTATTAAACGCACCAAAAAAACGGGCGCATTGCTGTTTTTAGATGTTGATAACTTTAAAAGAATAAATGATTCATTAGGCCACGGCGCCGGAGATCAAGTATTAATAGAATTAGCAAAACGCTTAGGTGGCGTAATACGATCATCTGATACTTTAGCTAGAGTGGGCGGTGATGAATTTATTATTTTACTCGAATACATTGGCGAGCATAATCACCAAGCCTGTATTGAATCCGAAATAGTCGCTAAAAAAGTACAAGGCGTGTTTAATGATAAGTTTGCAATAGGGGAGCTGGCATTTCAAGTTAGTTGCAGTATAGGTATTTGCTTAATTAACGAAGAGCACACAGCCACCGATAACATATTAAAATTTGCAGATACCGCTATGTACCGCTCTAAGGCAAAAGGTGGCAATAGCTGCAGCTTTTATGACCCTAAACTGCAAACTTTACTCGAAAACCAAGCCGAATTAGAAACGGATATTGTAAGAGCAATCGCTAATAACGAATTTTGTGCGTATTTTCAGCCGCAAATTAGTATGCAAGGAAAGATAGTAGGTGCAGAAGCCCTGATAAGGTGGATACACCCTAATAAAGGGGTTATTGCGCCTAATCAGTTTATTCCTATTGCAGAGCAATATGGGCTGATTCAAAAACTGCAAAACATAGTGCTTCGCAATATATGCCGCCTTATTAATCAACTTAATGAAAAAAACATGATAGATGAGCACTTTAGCGTATCTATAAATATTAGTCATATACAGTTTAATTCTGCGCAGCTTACCCGTGAGCTCTGCTCTACAATTAAAGAGTTCAACATAAAACCGCAGCATATTAAACTTGAGATCACCGAAACCATGCTATCGGGCGATATTGACAGCACAATAAAGCAAATGACGGAGCTACAAGAACAAGGTTTTGTGTTTTCTATAGACGACTTTGGTACAGGGTATTCCTGTTTAGCCCATTTAAATGCGTTCCCCGTAAAGGAAATAAAAATTGATAAAAGCTTTATCGATAAGATTTTAGATAAAGGCAAAGGCTTTAATATTGTTAATACGATTATAAGCCTGGGCAAAAGTTTAGACATTACCGTTGTTGCTGAAGGTGTAGAGCAAGAGGCGCAATTTGAATTACTAAACTTGCTCAATGCAGATTGTATACAAGGCTATTTAGTCGCAAAACCTATGAATGCCAGTAACTATATTAAGTGGCATGCCCATCAATTAAAAAAGCAAAGCCTAAGTGCCTAGCAGGCTGTGCGTCGTTTTTGTAAATTAAGCTAACGTTTTAATAAAGCTATTTTTACCTTATTAAAACATTTTGTTTAAACAACACTAGGAACACGCGTATTAAGTATATATTATGAAGCCACTATAACGATTCAAAATAATAAAATGGACGACAAGAGATGCAGTTAGTCGAATTAACCCCTAAGGATCCTGATGTAGTTAATGTGTTTGCAGATATAGATAGACTGATAAACTCCTTATACCCCGTGGCTACAGCCCAATCTCTCAAATTAGAAGAATTAAGCAAAGACAACGTTTACGCAATTGGTTTAAAAAACGAAGATGGCATTATTGCCTGTGGCGCTATTGTTAAGCAAAATGACGGCGCGCTATATGGCGAAATAAGGCGTTTATACGTAAAACCAAGTTACCGTGGTAGAGGTTTTTCAAGACGCATAATGCAAAACCTCCTGCATTACGCCGGCGAAACAAAAATTCCACTTATCCGATTAGAAACAGGCCCAAAGCAAACCGAATCAATTAGTTTATATGAAGATTTAGGTTTTGCGCGCTGTGCAAGCTTTGGCTCGTATCAAGATAATCCACAAAGTGTATTTATGGAGCTTGCCCTGAGCCCTGAGCCAGAATAAATAAGCTATTTACTCCTGTGTGCCTATAGCTGACTCTGTAGGCGCAAAAAATACTTCACTGTTTTTCACTGCTATCTTCGTATAAAATTCGCCACGTATATTTAATACCTGTGCACAGTAATACTTAATGATTTTAAGAGGCAAAACCTGGCTATAAACAAGCTTTTTTGCTTCAAAATAAATTACTTGATTAAGCAAACGGGTATAAACCTTTATTTAGCACTTCATAAGTGAGAATTTTATCTTTTTTAAAAGTAGCCCAAAACCAATGAGCGATTTAACAGTAGTAACCCACAGTGGTAATTTCCATGCCGATGACGTGTTTAGTATTGCGGTACTTAAGCATGTATTGCCTGCCTTTAACTTGGTACGAACCCGCGATAAAGCAGTAATAGAAAGTGCCGATATTGTTGTTGATGTAGGTGGTGAATACAACCCTGACACAGGACGCTTTGATCACCACCAACGCGGCGGCGCAGGCGAGCGCGAAAATGGCACGCCATACTCGTCATTTGGCTTAATTTGGAAAAAGTATGGTTTAGCACTGTGTGATAATAACCAAGCGGTGGCTGATAGAGTTGACGCTGGTTTAGTCTCTACAATTGATGCCATAGATTGTGGTTACGTTAAAGGTGTGGTTGAGGGCATAACGCTTAGCCAAACGCTTTCTATGTTTAATCCAACATGGGAAGAGGAAGGCAACTTTGATGAATGCTTTGATGAAGCCGTTGAGTTTGCAGCGCGTTTATTAACCCGTTTTATTGCCTCAGCAAAAGGAAGCATTAACGCCAAAGATATTGTTGCAAAAGCAATAGAAGAGGCAAAAGATCCCCGCGTGATTATTTTAGAAAAATACACACCATGGAAAAAAACAGTACACCATTTATCAAGCGACGCTTTATTTATGGTTTACCCTTCGCAAAACGACCAATGGATTATTCAAACTGTACCAGTAGAGCCTGGTTCGTTTGAAGACAGAAAGTCACTGCCTAAAGCGTGGGCTGGTTTATCTGATGAAGAGTTTCAAGCTGAAACAGGCTTAGACGACGCTGTATTTTGCCACAATGGCTTATTTATAGCCGGTACTAAATCGTTCGAAAGCACAATGAAGCTGGCCGACGCGGCCCTAGCTGAGTAACCTTTTTACTTAAATATGGGTAAAAATTTTTTACCCAAATTAGTACTATTTAGCTAAGTAACTAGTTTGCAGTTACTTAGCTTTATTATGCTCTCGTTATTTAAATCACGTGAGGTTTTATGTTTGAAGTAAAAACTATCGCGCTATTTATTATTACCGCACTAGCAGAAATTATTGGCTGTTACTTACCTTATCTTTGGCTTAAAGAAGATAAATCCATATTCCTTTTAATACCTGCAGCATTCAGTTTAGCGCTATTCGCATGGTTGCTAACGTTACACCCAGCAGCCGCTGGACGGGTGTATGCCGCGTATGGCGGTGTGTACATATGCGTGGCTTTACTGTGGTTATGGGCTGTTGATGGCGTAAAGCTTACAATGTGGGATGTAGTGGGCGGGGCGGTTGCCTTACTGGGCATGGCTATTATTATTTTTGCACCTAAAAGCGCTTAAAAAGTACGCCATATTAAAGGTAAAAAACGCCTTACATGTCACTGTTAACGCATATATCGCGCAATTAAATTGCCAACTACTTTTTTATAAGTAAGCGTTAAAGCTGGATTATCTATTAAGCTTGTTTGTACAACATGCCCAGTATATAAGCCATAAAACTCATACGCAAAAATGCTCGGCTCTTTGTCTTGGCAAAAGTAGCCTTGTGCTTGGCAGTTAACTGCAAGTTTAGTGAGGTAGTTAATCATTTTTAAGTGTTGGTCTTGCATAAACTGCCTTACCAAACAGTTGGGGCTTGCTTTAAACTCTACCGATGCTTTAATGAGCGGGCAACTTGCCTGCTTACCAGGCGATACCGTATCTAAAAAATTGAGCCACTCAAGCCAGCGTTGCTGAAAATTATTTAAATGAATTAACGCATCTTCATCAACAGATATATCAACAACCTGTTTTCTAAACTCTTCTTCGGTGTAGGCCAAAATAGCCACTTGCATATCTTCTTTATTGGCAAAGTGTGAGATCACCCCAGTACGCGACATGTTAGTCACTGCCGCTATTTTTCCTATCGACAAGCTATATAAACCATGTGCAGCCGCATAGGCCATTCCTTTGTGCAAAATATTGCGTTTAGTGCTCTCACTTTTTTTCATCGTTAATCCATAAAGCGTGTTATTTGGTCGTACACGTATTGGCTTTTTAAAATGCGCACGTGTCCCAGCTCTTGTGTGGTCACAAGTGTTGCGGGTGTGTTCTCAGTTAATAATTTTATTGCCTCAAAGCTTGCCACTGAGTCATTTTTATCATGAATAAACAACATGTTTTCGTTAATTTTATTTTTTGAATGATCAGGGTGAAGGTTTTGCCAGCTAATACCATATTTATCCGACACCTTATTAAGCATATTTTCTAGCATGAGCTCAGAAATACCCACTTGCCTGACCTTAGCAAACATGGCTTCAAATATTTGTGCAGGGGCAGAGATCATCACAATTTTTTTATTCTCTAAATAATGAGGCGCTAAGTTTAACAAAGCAACACCGCCCATAGAGTGTGTCACGACTCTATTAATTGTAATATTTTGCCCATTAAAGTACTCAAAAGCCGCTGTTAGCCCCTGCATATACCCGTATAAGTGCGAGGTATTGCCGTGCGAATAGCCATGGCCTATGTGATCAATTGAGTAAACATTAAAGCCTTTTTCAAGCAATTCATCTATTAAAGCAGTAAACCGATTAGTGCTATCGGCCCAGCCATGAGATAAAAATACCGTTTTAGTGTTTTCGGCTTGGCTAAAATAGTACAGGTTTACAGCGCCAAGCTCGGTAGTAAGTTTAATATTAATTGGCTGTATACATGTTCTAAATTCGTATTGGCGTCGGCTATGCGGGTTACAAAATACCTTCATGGCAAGGCGGGCACTGAGTTTAGGAAATGTTTTGGTCAAACCAAAAGTGGCAGCCTTTGTTATTTTAGAAAATTTAGGTGGCTTGTTTTGATTAAAATAAATTTGTTTCATGTTTATACCAAATAAGTACAGTTGTTCTATTTTATCTTAAAAAAGAACAGCTGTACTTATTTTTTTAGCCGCATAACCAGCTTGCTTTACTAAAGGCGGTTAGCTGTAAAAGCTAAGGTGTAGGGGTTTTTTCTCTCAACACTAAAAATCACTCGTTACGAGTAAAAATACTTGTTGGACTTAAAAGTCTATTTTTCTTTTAATGCGCGCAACTAGCCAAACCGGCATTCATTAAATACAAGAGAAAGATAAATGAAAGAGACAACATCACTAGAACAAGCTCGCACGAGTTACAATGTTCGTCATTGGAGCCAAGGTTTTTTTGGTATTAATGATCAAGGTGATGTGTATGTTGCCCCAAAGGCTCACGCCCCAGAGCAAACTATTGCACTTACAGATATTGCAAAACAACTTCAAGAAAAAGGCTTAAGCTTACCGGCTTTAGTGCGCTTTCCACAAATTTTACATCATCGTGTGCACAGTTTATGTGGTGCATTTAATACCGCGATTGAAAACTATGGTTACCCAAAAGATTACCTATTAGTTTACCCAATTAAAGTAAACCAACAACGCGAAGTGGTTGAAGAAATAGTAGCAAGCCAAGCCGAATTAGAAAAAAAACAATTAGGCCTTGAGGCGGGCAGCAAGCCAGAGCTATTAACTGTTTTGGCAATGGCAGAAAAAACCAGTGCAGTGATTGTATGTAATGGCTACAAAGACAAAGAATATGTGCGCTTAGCACTGATTGGCGAAAAGCTAGGCCACAAAGTATACATAGTGCTTGAAAAACTCTCTGAGCTCGACATGGTACTTAGCCAAGCAAAGGCGCTAAATGTTAAACCACGTATTGGTATTCGCGTTCGTTTAGCATCGCAAGGCAAAGGTAAGTGGCAAGCAAGTGGCGGTGAAAAATCTAAATTTGGTTTATCAGCGTCGCAAGTTTTACATGTAGTAAACCGTTTAAAAGAGGCAGGCCAACTTGATTTAATGCAACTTGTGCATTTTCACTTAGGCTCGCAAATGGCAAACATTCGTGATGTGCGTTTAGGTGTGAGCGAAGCCGCGCGTTTTTACTGTGAGCTACGCAAATTAGGTGCAAGCATTGAGTGCTTAGATGTAGGGGGCGGTTTAGCTATTGATTACGATGGTACCCGCAGCCAATCACATAACTCAATGAACTACAGCTTAGCTGAGTATGCAAATAATATTGTGTACACCATAGGCGATACTTGTAAGCAGTACGCGCAGCCCATGCCGACGATTATTTCTGAGTCGGGGCGTGCACTAACGGCGCACCATGCCGTGCTTATTTCTAATGTTATTGGTACTGAAAGTTACACGCCAGAAGAGTTAGTAGCGCCTGCTGGCGATGCACCGCTTTTATTAAATAATATGTGGGCATCGTTTGTGCAGTTAACCGATTTAACTGACGACCGCGCACTGATTGAAATTTACCACGACAGCCAAGGGGATTTAGCTGAGGCGCATAACCAGTTTGCACTTGGGCTTTTAGATTTAACGCAGCGTGCGTGGGCAGAGCAAGTTAACTTACGTATTTGTTATGAGCTTAACAAACACATGGATAACAAAAACCGTTTTCATCGTCCGATTATTGACGAGTTGAACGCACGTTTAGCCGATAAGTTTTTTGTAAACTTTTCGCTTTTTCAATCGCTTCCTGATGCGTGGGGGATTGATCAAGTGTTTCCGGTATTGCCATTAAGTGGTTTAACCGAAGCACCAAAAAAACGTGCTGTATTACTTGATATTACCTGTGATTCAGACGGCGCACTTGAGCACTATGTTGATGGCCAAGGCATTGAAAGCACTTTACCCGTGCCTGAGTACAGTGCAGATAAGCCTTACTTAATGGGCTTTTTCTTAGTGGGTGCGTACCAAGAAATTTTAGGTGATATGCACAATTTATTTGGCGATACGCACAGCGCTATTATCAATATGGATGAGCAAGGCGTTGCCAGTATTAGTGAGATAAACCAAGGTGATACGGTAGCCGATATGATGCGCTATGTACATTTAGATGTTGAGAGCTTTCAACATTCGTACGCGCAGTTAGTGTCTGCAAAAATAGATAAAAATGAACAGCAAAGCGTTTTAGACGAGTTGCAGAGCGGCCTTAATGGCTACACTTATTTAGAAGAGTTATAAGCAATGTCTAGCTTGTTTGGTCATGTTGACCACTCATTGTATTCAAACGGGATGACGTTTTTACGTCGTCCTATGGTGCAAAACATTAATGCCATTGATGCAGATGTCGTTGTACTAGGCTTACCCTTTGACTTAGCAACTTCGGGCCGCCCCGGTGCACGCTTAGGGCCCGATGCCATACGCCGTGCGTCGGTACATTTAGCATGGGAAGACACTAAATACCCGTGGACATTTCCTTTGTTTGAGCGTTTAACGGTTGCAGATGCAGGGGACTTTACTTATCCGGTAGGCGATCCTGAGTATTTTACGGCACAGCTAGAAATGGCTGCAGAGCAAATACTTCGCCAAGGGGCAACGCTGTTAGGCTTGGGTGGCGATCACTTTGTAACGCTTCCGCTATTGCGCGCGCATGCAAAGATACATGGCAAAATGGCACTGGTTCATTTTGATGCGCACACCGACACTTACAGCAATGGCTCGCGCTTTGATCACGGCACTATGTTTTATCATGCACCCATGGAAGGGCTGATTGATGTAGAGCATAGTATCCAAATAGGTATTCGTACCGACTTTGACCAATCAAAGCATGAGTTTGCAGTGATTGATGCAATGCAAGCTAACGATTTGCATGCTAATGAAATAGCAGCGCAAATACGTGAGCGAGTAGGCGACTTACCCGTTTACTTAACGTTTGATATAGATTGTTTAGACCCAGCATTTGCACCAGGTACAGGCACACCTGTATGCGGTGGTTTAACATCTGATAAAGTGCTTAAAATACTGCGCGCACTCAAAGGCATAAATATGGTGGGTATGGATGTGGTAGAGGTTTCACCGTCGTACGACCAAAGTGAGCTTACCGCAATTGCTGCAGCAACAATTGCCAGTGAATTATTGCATCTGTGGACACATAAAAATAAGTATTAACGCCATAAGTTAAGTACTACAAAAAGGTATGTACTGGCATACCTTTTTTATTTTAGAGGTGTCGATTATTTTGCAGCTTAATTTCTTTTAACCAAATAAAACTTAAGCCAATAAGCGGCAGGTTAGTGGTTACTGGGTTAAATGCTTCAATGAGTAATGGTGGCTGCATTACTACAACCGCTAACAAAAGCCCTACAAGCGCTAAAACATTTAAAATAACGATGTGCTTATTTTTATAAAACACTAATAAGCACACGCCAAATATAATTTCGGCAATACCCGCCGAACGTGTAATTAAGTCAGACACTTCTGCTGAAAAACCCGCACTGCCAGTCATTAGTTTTTCAAGCGGGGCAATATGATAAAGCTTTGGAAAAAAGCCGTGGTATACCCAACTCAGCCCCACAATATAGCGAGCAATTTGTATATAACCGGGGTTATTTCCTCGCATTGTCTATTCGTTCTTGTGCACTTGGGTGGCTAGATAAATATTCGAGCAAATTATTTACCTTTTCAAGGTGTTCGTTTTCGCTGGTGTGCGCACCTTGTAATGCTTCAATGGCATCGGCAAAGTCGTTGCTTGAATACCCTAAATGCTCAAGTTGAATGAGTGCATAGCTATCTGCCTCGCGCTCCATATCACGAGAAAACCCTTGCTGTGCAAAAGATGCCCCCGTACCAAGTACCACTTCTGCTATGCCTTCTAAATCACCAAATATAACTGCAAGTACAATGGTACTGGCTGCCGATTGCGCGGTCATGCGTACGCTATGCTGGTGGACAACGTGGCCAATTTCGTGAAGTAATACGGCTTTTAGTGCGTTGGGTTTATCGGCTAATAAATTTGCTAACTCATCGGTTACGACAATACGCCCGTGGGGCATTGCAAACGCATTCGCTCCAAAGGCCTCTGATTTATAAAACGATAACCTATAAACCGATGGCTCAAGCGAGAGCGCATTAAGCATGGTATTAAAGTGTTGTTGTACTTTAGTTTGTTGCTCATTAGGCAGCTCACTGTCATCAAGCGCGAGCTTTTCAATTAGGGTAAAGCTTTGTTCACCCATTTGCTCTACTACACTTCGCGGCAGAGTATCAACACTGTAAACAGCAATAGCGGGCACAACTTTATACAGCATTAACCACATAAAAAGCGGTGTAAAAATAACGGCCGCGATAATAGCCCATTTACTTTTTTCAAGGCGCTCTAGTAGGTCATGCTTATTTGCTTTAAAAGGCCAGCGATAATTTACATCAGTAGGAATAAAGCGGCTGCCATCATTAAAATTGAGTTCATCAGCAAGCCCAGCTAGGCCGGAGGTGAGTGTTATATCGCTTATTGCATGGCTTGAAATAAGCTGGTCATCGTAGCTAATCTCAACACAGGTGTCGCTAATGCTAGCAACACCTTGCTGGTAATTGCTTGATGCCTTGGGGAAGTAATGTCCCTGTACGTGCATAATAAGCTCTTAGGTTAGCGATAGGTCAATATCAAATACATTGGCTGCTTCTTCAGCAAACGATGACTGCTCTTGTTGCGCGGTATCCACTAAATTTAGCGCACTAGGGTAAATATTAATGGTTGTAACCTCGGCAAGCATTCTCGATGTACGCACTTTGGTCCACGGGTAGGCAAGCCCTAAAGAAAACACGATTGCCAGCATATTGGTTAATAGTAATATGGCAAAAGGAATAGGCTTAAGCTCTGATTTAAATGATGCTACGTCTTCAAATTGACTGTTATCAAAAATATGGTTACGAATAGCCGCAGCCCACACAGCGGTTACTATCGCAATCATAAATACGTAAGCAATCATTAATCCACCAAACATAATGCCCATTTTGGCTGGATCTTGTGCAGCTTGTTGGTTTTCTACATTCATTAAATCAAGCCCAAATAAGCCTAATACAGCCATAAATATCACCATAGTGATAGAGCTCACCACAAAGCAAATAAGGGCGGTTAAGTAGTAGGTTTCACCTTTAAGGTTTACGGTTAATGGCGTGTCACCGTAGCTAATATTGCTATGTATGTACGTGTCGATACGTTTTAAAACATACGGCATTAATAAATAAAGGGTAAAAATACTGGCAATAGGTAAAAGAATAAAGTTAATGAAGGCTTCGCCGTAATCGCCTTTAAATGCAAAGCGTACATTACGATGACGGGTCATACGCATATTAAAGCGCAGGCCTTGGTTAATAATCCACGGCATTAAAAAGATAAAAGCAACCGCAAATAATAAGCCTACAAGAGGAAAAAAGCTGCTACCAAAGGAGTAAATTAAAAATACAATAACCGCTAAAATACGGCCTTTTAAAATTTGCATCGGGGTGGCTAAGTAGTCAAAGCTGTGTCCGTCAATGCGGGTGTGGCCATAAAAGTATCGCATTGTGCGCACTTTTGCCCAAGCCGAGTAAATACCTAAAGTAAGTACGCTCAGTAAAATATTGACTATCCAAATACCAAAAAACTCACCGCCTTTACCGCTAAACTGTATTTTGCCGCTAAAAATAGGGGCAGCAGGTTCACTTACAGCAGGGGTGGTTTCTGGGGGAGTAGGGTGTATTGATTCCATTAAAATTATATCCATGTTGTTTTTTTGTTAATTTACCTAAATTTGGTGCAAAGCTCAATCTTTAAAAGCCTTACAGCCTACAATGGCGCTGCTTTTAATATATGTGGTGCTGCACTTTAAATCATCTCTGGTATACTAGGGCGATAATTTTATGGGGCTGTTATGATTTCAAAAAACCAACTCAAGCTTATTCGCCAACTTGGCCAAAAAAAGTACCGAAAGCAATATAATCAATACCTTGTACAAGGTGAAAAAAACGTACTTGAGTTGTTAAACAGCCCATTAAAGGCGGTTGATATATTTGCAACACAGGCGTTTATAAATACTCACCAAAACCAGTTTCCAGAAGTAGATTTTACGCCAGCAGAAGAAGAGTCGCTGACTAAAGTCAGTACCTTAGTGAGTAATAACGCGGCCATTGCAGTGGTTGATATGCCAAAGGCTGATTTACCTAATAATACCGGCTTAATATTGGCGCTTGATGGAGTTTCTGATCCGGGCAATTTAGGCACTATTATCAGAGTTGCCGACTGGTATGGCATTAAACATATAGTAACAAGTACCGACAGCGCCGATGCTTACAACCCTAAAACAATTAGCGCTACCATGGGTTCGTTTGTCAGAGTGTCGGTAAGCCAAGTAGAGCTACCTGAATACTTACAAACATTAAATATGCCTATTTATGGGGCATTTTTAGATGGGCAAAGCGTACATACAACTGATTTTAGCGCAAAGGGTGTATTGCTTATGGGCAGTGAGTCGCATGGCATACGCGAGCAGTGTGCAAAATTAGTAAGCGACAAAATAACCATACCGGCTTTTGGTGAGGCAGAGTCACTTAATGTGGCAATGGCCACAGGTATTATTTTAGATAACTTTAAACGCCAAGCTTAACTTTTTAACTGTTTATGAGTTAAATTGTTTGTAAGTAATAACAATAATAATCGGTAATAACAATAAGATGCGCTTAAGCACTATTAAATTAGCGGGCTTTAAATCGTTTGTAGAGCCCACTAAAATTCCATTTCCTGATCAAATGACGTGTGTTGTTGGGCCTAACGGCTGTGGCAAATCAAACGTGATTGACGCTGTGCGATGGGTGCTTGGTGAAAGCTCAGCTAAAAACTTACGTGGCGATGCCATGACCGATGTTATTTTTAATGGCTCAACTAATCGTAAACCCATCTCGCAAGCTTCAGTAGAGCTTATTTTTGATAATACCCAAGGTGATTTACCTAATACATTTGCCGACAGAAACCAAATAGCGATTAAGCGTTTAGTTACACGCGATGGCCAATCGTTGTACTTTTTAAATGGGAGCAAATGTCGTAAGCGCGATATTACCGATATATTTTTAGGCACCGGGCTTGGCCCGCGTAGTTACGCAATTATAGAGCAAGGGATGATCTCGCGTTTAATCGAGAGCAAACCTCAAGAGCTGCGAGTATTTTTAGAAGAAGCCGCGGGTGTGTCTAAATACAAAGAACGCCGCCGCGAAACGCAAACCCGAATTAAAAGTACCCGCGAAAACCTTGAGCGTTTACTTGATGTGCGTAAAGAGTTACAAGCGCAACTAGATAAACTGGCTGTGCAGTCGGTTGATGCGAAAAAATACCGCGATTTAAAAGCGCAAGAGCGTACCTTAAAAGGCCAAGTAGCTGTATTAAGATGGCAAAAGCTGCATCAACAACAGCTTGAAAAAAGTGAGCAAATCAAAAAGCTTAATGAGCAAATCGCCTTTTTTAAAACGGCTCACTCAGGCCACGACGATGTGCTTGCAAGCCTAGAGGCTCAAGTAAATGCAGAGCAAGATGCGCTTAACGATGCGCAGCATCAGCAACACGTTACCCACACAGAGTTGACCCGCGCCGAACAACAACACATTAATATTAAACAGCAAACGCAAACCCTTAAACAAAGTGTGGTTAAGCTTGAGCAGCGAAAGCTGCAAAGTGAAGCGCTAAAAACACAGCAACAAAATGTGTGTGAGCAGTTATCTGTGAGCCACCAAGAGATAAGCGAGTACAGTTTAGAGTGCAGCGAACAAGTTGAAGAGCTTACCCTTAAACTTGCAGATTTAGCTGATGAAAAAAATAAGCACACAGCCGTGTGGCAAAGTCTTAATCAACAACAGCACGCGCTTAATAATAAAGTACAGGCCCAGCAAAGTAGTGTTAAGCAAACAGAGCAAGCCTTAGCCCATGTAAACGCACAGCTTAGCCAACTAAATAGCCAAATTGACGATATTAAAAGTAGCCAATTAGAACAGCAACTAGCCGAGCAACAAAAATACAAACAAACCCTAACTCAAGAGCTTGCCAGTAAGCAAACGGCGCAAACACAATGCACCGCAGCGCTTAAAGAGCAAACCGATTTAGTAAATAACGCTGAGCAGCAACATCAGCAAAGCTTACAGCACGTTAATGAGCTAAAAGCTCGCATTGCTGGGCTTAAAAGCAGTTTAGGGATTGAAGATGACAATAAGCAGCACACTTTATTTAATCAATTACAGGTAAAACCAGGGTTTGAACATATAGTTGAACAGGCACTGCAAACGCTTGAGCACCTAAACGTAGCTGATGTGCAAAGCAACAATAGTGTGTGGCCGCATAAAAGTGAAATACCAGTCAATAGCGTTGCGGCGTTAATTACTGAGGGTGTTTATCCCGATTTATTGACCCGTATTGCGTACAGCGAAAACGCTGAACTCGCTGCGTTAAATGATACGTTTTATATTGCGGTTATGGATAAAAGCGGTGCTTTACATGCTCGAAACTGGCACCGTAGCGCAGACAAAAACGCCGAAAACTCACAACTTTTAAAACACACACAGTTAAAGCAAAAAACAGCGAGCTTAGTAGAGGCCGAAAATACCCTCGCACGGGATTTTGAGAATCTTAATGCGCTAAAAACACAGCAGCAAAAGCTGAGTGATGAGTTAGCAGTACTTAAAAATGCAATTCATCAATTAGCACAAAACATTGCCGTGGCCACTACGCGCAGCGACATGTTAAAAGAGCAAGTAGCACAATTTTTACAGCAACTAGAAAAGTACCAGCAACAAAAGCGTGCATTAACCACTGAGCAATCACAATTATTAAAAACGCTCGATGAACACAACAGTGCGCTTGAAGTGTTACAGCAACAGCAACATAACTTAGCTGACGAACTGGCAAGCGCCGACGCTGCTTGCACACGCAGTAATACTGCATACAGCCAAGCTGCAGCTACACTTGAGCAATATAAAACACAAGCGCATCAGGCCACGTTAAAAGAGCAAAAAGCACACAGTGAGTGGCAGCTTAGTCAAACAAAGCTTAATCATGCTGAGCAAGAGCTCATGAGTGCGCAAGAAGAAGCGCAAGAGCTGCAAGCGCAAATGGAAGCGTTGCTAATACCCGAGCAAGAGCTCACTGAGCAAATAGCACAGCTTTTAATAAAACATCAGCAGGGCGAAGCTAGCTTGGTTGCGTTACAAAAAAAGCTTAACGAGGCAAAGCAAACACTTATAAGTAAACAAGCCAGCCTTAAGCACTCTCAAGGTGAGCTGACAGGTTTGCAAGAACAACATCAAAAGCTAAGCATTGAAGAGCAAAGCCTAATTATAAAAGCGCAGGCAGCACTTGAGCCGCTTGAAGAATTAAAGCAAAGTTTAAAAAGTGTTTTAGATACACTACCTGATTCACTGAGTTTAAATGCAGCGCAAAATCAGATCAGTGGGCTTGTGCATCAATTAGATAAGCTAGGTCCAGTTAATTTAGCCGCAATAGATGAGTTTGAAAAAGCTAAAGAGCGCAGTGATTATCTGAATAATCAACTTGAGGATTTAACCAAAGCGCTAAATACGCTTGAAGGGGCGATTCGTAAAATTGACAGCGAAACCAAAACACGCTTTAAAGCTACCTTCGATCAAGTGAACAACGACTTTGCCGAGCTATTTCCAAAAGTATTTGGTGGTGGTAGCGCGTATTTAGAATTAACCAGTGACGATTTACTCGAAAGTGGTGTTAGTATAATGGCACAGCCACCAGGTAAGAAAAATTCGACAATTCATCTGTTAAGTGGTGGAGAAAAAGCGCTGAGCGCATTATCATTGGTGTTTTCTATATTCAGGCTCAATCCAGCTCCATTCTGTATGCTGGATGAAGTAGATGCGCCGCTTGATGATGCTAACGTGGTACGTTTTTGCCGTTTGGTTGAAGAAATGTCACAATCGGTGCAGTTTATTTATATTAGTCATAATAAAATTGCGATGGAAATGGCAGGGCGTTTAACTGGCGTTACCATGGCAGAGCCAGGCGTATCACGCATGGTAGCAGTAGATATAGAACAAGCAGTGCAACTTGCACATACATAACAGTTTATTTAAGCGTATTAGTGTTAATTAATACACGGGTTTAGGCATAACAAATAATAAAAGGTGAGGGGATGGCCGAAGAACTAAGATTGGTTTTAATTGTGATCAGTGTACTTGTCATAGGTGGCTTATTAGTACATGGTTTATGGTCAGTTAGAAAAAAAGACAGCCCAGAGGTAGCGCCTTCAGAGCGGGTTGAACCAATGCAAGATACACCTTCGCATACACCAGTTGAACCTAAAGAGCCGGTTGTTGCCCAGCGAGATGAGCCGCAATTTGGTGAGCTAAACTTTGATGCAAACGAGCCGCAAATAGATACTAGCGTGGCGCAAACACCCATTGAAGACGACCTGCAAGTAGTTCAAGAGCCAGAGCTAGAACCAGAGCCAGAGAGCGAAAAAGAAGCGCCAGCAGATGTGTCTGACTTTGTTATTGTGCATATTCAAATGCCTGAGGGACTAAGCATGCAAGGCAGTAAGTTATTGCCTGCAGTAAATACCTTAGGATTTAAATATTCAGAAGAAGGCTTTTTTAATCGCCACATAGACCCTGCAGGGCAAGGTCCAGTGTTATTTAGATTAGTAAATATGTATAACCCAGGTACGTTTGATATTGATAATATGGAACAGTTTAGCACCGCAGGGGTTAGCTTATTTATGACTTTACCTTGTGAAGGCGACGGGCTAGCTGCTTTTAATATGTTACATAGCGCAGCTAAGAAAATTGCCGATGAATTTGGTGCACAAATTTTAGATGCCGAGCGTGAAGAAATGACCGTTGAGCGCGTTCGTCAATATGTTGAGCAGGTTCGTGCATTTTCTGCGTAATTTATACGCACACATTATTTTTATTAAGCCACTTACCTAAAAGTGGCTTTTTTTATGTTTTTTGAGGTTTAAATGTCTAGCAGCATTAGTGAGCAAATTAATCATCTTCGTAGTACGTTAGAGCAACACAACTACAATTATTATGTCCTTGATACACCCAGTATTCCTGATGCAGAATACGATAGACTATTGCGCGAGTTAAGCGCCCTTGAAAGAGAAAACCCAGAATTTTTAACGCCAGACTCACCCACTCAAAAGGTAGGAGGCGCTGCGCTGAGTAAATTTGAACAAGTTGCTCACCAAGTGCCTATGCTATCGCTTGATAACGCCTTTAGTGAAGAAGAATTTAGCGCCTTTAACCGCCGTATTAAAGAGCGTTTAATGAGCCAAGATGAGCTCACTTTTTGTTGTGAGCCTAAGTTAGATGGCTTGGCTGTGTCGATTATTTACCGTGACGGCGTGCTTGTGCAGGCCGCAACTCGTGGCGATGGTTTTACTGGCGAGAATATTACACAAAATGTAAAAACAATCCGTAACGTGCCCCTTAAGCTGCGTGGCGATTACCCCGCAGAGCTTGAAGTACGTGGCGAAGTATTTATGGATAGCGCTGGGTTTGAAAAACTAAACAGCGAAGCCGAAAAACGTGGCGAAAAAGTATTTGTAAATCCTCGAAATGCAGCCGCAGGTAGCCTACGCCAACTTGATTCAAAAATCACCGCTAAGCGCCCGCTAATGTTTTATGCGTATAGCACTGGGCTGGTGGCCGATGGCACAATCCCTGAGGATCACTACCAACAATTGGCAAAATTAACCGATTGGGGTTTACCGCTGTGCCCAGAAACAAAGTTAGTTGAAGGTACGCAAGCGGCTTTAGATTACTACAGTGATATTTTAACGCGCAGAAGCGAGCTTAAATATGAAATTGATGGCGTAGTAATTAAAATAAACCAAAAAGCCTTACAAGAGCGTTTAGGGTTTGTTGCACGTGCACCGCGCTGGGCAATTGCTTATAAGTTTCCTGCGCAAGAAGAAATAACCCAGTTACTTGATGTAGAATTTCAGGTTGGTCGCACAGGCGCAATAACGCCGGTAGCGCGTTTAGAGCCTGTATTTGTAGGCGGTGTTACGGTATCAAACGCAACGCTGCACAATGGCGATGAAATAGCCCGTTTAGGCGTAAAGGTAGGCGATACAGTAATTATACGCCGCGCCGGCGATGTTATTCCGCAAATTACACAAGTAGTACTTGAGCGCCGCCCAGATGATGCACGCGACATTGTATTTCCTGCCAGTTGCCCCATTTGTGACTCACACGTTGAAAAAGTAGAAGGCGAGGCCGTGGCTCGTTGTACCGGTGGCTTAGTGTGCCAAGCTCAGCGTAAACAAGCGATAAAGCATTTCGCATCACGCAAAGCGCTTGATATAGATGGCTTAGGCGACAAAATAGTTGATCAGCTGGTTGATAGAGAGTTGGTAAAAACCCCCGCAGATTTATTTATATTAAAACAAGGTCACTTTGAGTCACTTGAGCGTATGGGTCCTAAGTCGGCTAAAAACTTAGTCGATGCGCTTGAAGCTGCAAAGACAACTACGCTTGCAAAGTTTTTATATTCGCTGGGTATTCGTGAGGTTGGCGAGGCCACAGCGCAAAACTTAGCAAATCATTTTTTAACACTTGAAAAGGTAACCCAAGCCAGTATTGAAAGCCTTACACAAGTGAGCGATGTAGGGGTTATTGTAGCAACTCATGTTCGTGGCTTTTTTGATGAGCAACATAATGTAGATGTAGTTAATGCTTTAATTGAACAAGGCATTAATTGGCCAGCGCTAACGCCGCCTTCAGAGGATGAGCAACCCTTAGCTGGGCTAACCTATGTATTAACTGGCACTCTTAATACTTTAAACCGAAGCGATGCTAAAGCACGCTTACAACAGTTAGGTGCAAAAGTAGCCGGTAGTGTGTCGGCTAAAACAGATGCATTGGTGGCGGGCGAAAAAGCCGGCTCTAAATTAACTAAAGCACAAGATTTAGGCATAGACATACTTAGCGAAGATGACTTAATTGCACTGTTTGATAAGTACAATGCTTAGGGTAGTAAAATGAGCCGATATGGACCCGAGTACTGGGATAAATACGGAAGCTACCGTACGCCGATTGCATTTCATCTAAGTTTATTGGTGTTACTACGTGCGTATTTTATTTGGGTTATAGCGGCGCTGAGTCGTCGCCCTGAGCTTGATTTAATGTCGCTATTTTTTAAATCTAAAAACGATTTTTTTATCGCAATTTCGATTGGCGCTATTGCGATAGTGCCCACTTTTTTATTTTGCTTAAGACGACCGCGCGACTCTCATCAACAAAGTGCGCGTTTAGCGATGGTGTGGCGCTACATGCGCTGGCCGTTACTTGTGTGTGCAATAACCGACTTAAGCTGGTTAACAATACAAGCTGCACATAGTCATTACAGGTTTTCATTATTTTTAGCTGTGCAAATGGTGATTGTGTTTTGGGTAATGTGGTACTTGGCAAAGAGTCGTTATTTGCAGGTGTTTTTTAACGATTGGCCAGAGCCTACCGAAAAAGCAGATGATAAAAACGCTAAATAAAAGGGAGCTAAATGGATAACATTAATAAAAAAATTGCCATTGTAGTGCTTGGTATTGGCATTATTTTAGGCGCTTTGGTGTTGTTTACATCGCTAACTGATCATATTTGGTTTTCTGCCGTAATAGGATTATGGTTATTTGTGTTTTGTTCGTGTTGTTACAGGCTGACACCCGCCTTTAAAAAGCGCAATACGCTTGATAATTTTATTCAGCGCGATGCACAGCACTTAATGTTATTTAGCTTGGCAGGTTTCTTTGATAAAAAATTTGGCCCGCAATGGCTTGTTATTGGCAACATTGAACATATAGAAAGTAAGAACGATGAGCTTATTATTCATAGCAATAACGAGCGACAATTTAGTGTAAGTTTACCCGCACAAAAAAATGACATAGACGCCTACATGAAGCGCATACTTTCAGATCACGAAAAGCAAACTATTCGCTTTAGTTAGGGGCTGTTGAACTTTGCGGATTAAAGTTTGTTCAAACTAGGGGCTATTTAATCGCGGCGCGAGGTTTGTAACCTAGTGGGCTAAGTAAAAGCTGAGCAAAGCTTCCGCGTCCTGCTCACGCCCCTTACCTACATCCATGTAGGCAACAAAGAGTAAATAGCCCCTAGGAAGAACCC
>NZ_DJHW01000134.1:0-21561 GCF_002433295.1 Pseudoalteromonas sp. UBA6610
GGCATTACGCCTTAGGCGCTTTTTAAACGTGTATTACAATTATAGCTTTTCAAAATAAAGTGGTTTTCGCTGCTTTTTACCCACTTCGTTCATTGTGCTTGCATCAAATAAGCGCCCATTGATCATGGTGTAATCGACTTTATCTGAATCGCGAATATTTTTCAGCGGATCGCCATCAATAACAATTAAATCGGCAAGCTTACCTACTTCTAGCGAGCCTATATTTTTATCAAGCCCCAAGTATTTAGCAGGGTCAAGCGTAGAGGCTCTAATTGCTTCAAGTGAACTCATACCGCCTTGAGCAAACATCCACATTTCCCAATGTGCACCTAAGCCCTCGCGTTGTCCGTGAGCACCTAAATTTACCAGTACACCTAAATCTTGCAGCTCTTTAGCAACGCGGGCGTTATTAAAGTGGTTATAGTGATGATCGGGCGCTTTTACTCGGCGCATAGCACGTGGCAACAGCTGATTTTTAGGCACAAACTTACTTAAACGTGGGTGATTCCACACGTCCGTTTTATCGTACCAGTAGTTTTCTCCCCAAATTCCGCCATAGGCGACAACAAGCGTTGGGGTATAACCAACATCACTTTGCGACCATAATTGTTTTATATCATCGTAAATATGCTCAACCGGAATTGAGTGTTCAATGCCCGTATGCCCATCAACAACCATACTTAAGTTATGTTGTAGCAGTGAGCCGCCCTCTGGCACAACCATCATCTCAAGCTCACGCCCTGCTTCAATAACTTGTTGGCGCTGCTCACGGCGTGGCTGGTTATACGATTTAACACTAAACGCCCCAACCTTTTTAAGACGCTCTAAATGAAATTTAGCATCATCTAGCGAATCAATATGCGAGGTGTAACCAGGCATATTTGCTCCATATAAAATGGTGCCGGTAGAAAAAATACGTGGCCCGACAATCATGCCGGCTTTTTGCATTTCACTGGCGGTAAATATTTCAGAGGTATCGTTTGATGGATCATGAATTGTTGTGACACCTAACGCTAAACCAGCATAGTTTTTCCAGTTTTGCTGAGGAATAATTTCATCGCTGGCTTGTGAGCCATGTGCATGCGCATCAACAATCCCTGGCATAATTGTTTTACCTGCTACATCGATAATTTCAGCCCCTTTGGGGATCGTTACCTCATCAGCAGTACCCATTGCTTTTATGCGTTTACCGTCTGTGATGATGACACCATTTTCAATGACTTGCTCACCCTTCATGGTAATAATGTTGGCGCCCTTTAGCGCAATCATGCCCTTTGGTGCAGCCATTTTTTTACTAAAGCTAATATTCTCACCGCTTTTTACTTTAAAGTCGGCATCATCGGCTTTATCAATAGCAAACATACCATCAAGGCTTGCATGGTATAGCTCGGGCCCTAAGCTCCAGTAGAGAGTGTTACTTTGAGCACTCCAACTTATATTTTCACCCGCACGCACAGACAACTGCTCAATAGGAAACTGGTTATCTTTAGGGCTTATTGTGATAGGTGAGCCGCTTTCTACCAGCGGGGTAACAAATACTTTAAAGCGCTCAGCAAACGCTAAGTATTTACCATCTGGTGAGACTCGAAATTCAGTCGCATGCTCTGATTCGTAAAGCTTACGAACGTTTTTAGTTTCAAGCTCCACAACACTTAGGGTAGGCTTAGGCCAAGGGCTCATGATAAATACACGATCATTGGCGCTACCAAACTGAGGTTGATAACCACTTTTAGAAATAAGCTCGCTCTCCCCCCCTTTTGCACTTACTTTATAAATACCTGGGTTAAGTGACCACTTAGGATTTAAAATACTTCCGCCGGTGGCTTTACGATAAACGATTGTTTTGCCGTCAGGACTAAAAGTAGGCTCAACGTATTTACCCGGCTCGCGAGTTATCGCCTCGCCGCGCCCGCTACGAGCAGAGACAACGCGAACAGTACCTTGCTTAGTATCACTCCAGGTGGTGTAAACAATCTTTTTACCATCGCGGGAGTACTGCGGGAACAGCTCATAATGATCAGTTTGTTTGGTTAAGCGCTTAATTTTACCAGAGTCTAAATCGCGTTTATAAATATAACCTAATGCTTCAAAAATCGCAGTTTCACCATCGGGGCTAACCTGCACGTTGCGCAACATTTTTACATCAAACTCATCGGTATCTAAATTTTGAGTAAAGCGTACCGCGGTTTGTATTTTTTTACTGGTGTTTACTTTAAAGGGAACACGCGCAACAGCTTTATCATCAACAGCAATTTTATGTATCGAACCGGAAGCCCAAAACACCAGCTCTTCGTTATCTGGGGTCCACGCAATGGTCGGATACACACCATGAATAGCCCAAGTTTCTTGCATATCGCGTTCAAGCTTGTCATAAAGCTTGGTGTGCTCGCCACTGGTTAGGTCGTATAAGTACAAGCTTGTTTGAAAGTCATCACGTCTTATATAGGCAAGCTTTTTACCATCAGGTGAAGGTGTGGGTCTTATCGCACCGCCCATGCCTTGTATTATGGTTTCTATTTCGCCTGTTTCTCTATCGTAGCGCTTAATTTTATAAATACCGGCAACAGAATCTTTAGAGTAGTGAAAAGTTTTACCTGGCGTCGCGTCATGAGAAAAATAAACATAGCGCCCATCTGGTGAGAACATTGGCTCACCTAAGTCTTTTTGGTCGTTCTCACGTTTAGTAAGCTGAACACCTTTACCACCCGCTTTGTGATAGAGCCACACTTCTCCAGCCCCTAGTGAGCGACTAGCGGTAAAGTGTTTGCGTGCGACAAGGTAATCGCCATCAGGGCTCCATGCGGGGCTGTTTAAAAGTCTAAAGGTTTCGTCAGTCACAGCGTGTTGATTGCTACCATCAACATCCATAACCCAAATATTATCACCACCGCCTTGATCTGAGGTAAACGCAATGTGTTTACCATCAGGGCTAAAGCGAGGCTGCATTTGCCAAGCAATATCTGAGGTGAGTTTAGTTGCTTCACCTCCGCTTATAGGCATAGTGTAAATGTCGCCAAGTAAGTCAAACACCAGCGTGTTGCCATCAGGACTAACATCAATGTTCATCCATGTGCCTTGCTCTGTGCTAATGGTGGCATCTACAAACTCGCCTTTTGGTGAGTCTACCTGCCACTTTTCTTGCTCTTCGTTTGCGTGCGGCTGACCTATTGCAAGGGCGACTGATAAAGCCAGTGCAGTGTGAAGCATTTTTTTCATGCATTTCTCGCTTGTTATTATTGCAGTTAAACTCTCTAACACGATTGCAACAAAAACAGCGCTAACTTGCCAGCGTTATCAGACCAAGTACCAAAAATTAATGCCAAACTATGGGGTCAAATTGGTAGTAATCCACCAGCATTCTATAAATTTCAGGGTCGTGTTGCCTAAGCTGCGCCGGCTTTTCTAAAAAGGTCTCTGTGAGTACTGCAAAAAACTCAGCCTCATTGGTTGCCCCATAACTATGAATAACGTGAGGCATGTTATAAGCAACATGACTTTTTAACTGCACAAAGGCACGGCTAAACACTCGGGCCCACTCTTTATAAGCATTGGGGTTTTTTAATAATGGAGTGCCAGTGGTTTTTCCGGTTTCTTGGTCTAACTGATGGGCAAATTCATGAAACACTAAATTATGGCCATCGCTTGGTAAACGGTTGCCTTCAAGTACATCGTGCCAACTTAGCACTAACGTGCCACCAGGCCACGACTCACCTAAGCGTACCGCGTTGTGGTAACTAACCAGCCCAGCACTATCTCGTGTAGATTGCGGCGCATAATACGCACTGGGGTAGAGTAAAATTTCTTTCACGTTTTTATAAAGTGGCCACGGTTTATTAAGCACTAACACACAGGCATCGGCAGCAACTATCAGCTTCATGGCGGGGGTTAGCTTTAGTCCGTCTCGTCCTAAAAAGCGCTTTTCATTTAAAAACCATATTATGTGGCGCTCAAGCTTGGCTCTGTCGTTATCCGTCATCTTTTTATAGATAGGCATGCAACGAAGGAGTATTTCTTTTTGTTGAGAGTTTAAAACCGCGTTTTTATATTTTTTATTCCAAAGCCAGTTTTGTAGTGCCTGCCAGCGCCAATAAATTACAACAAAAATAGCCAAAGCAAAAATGAGTAGCCCGTTTATCATGGGGACATCCAAAATAAGTTAGTCTCTTATTAATATGTGCGCATGCACTCATTTTCAATCAGATAATTTCTGTGCAATTTCGTCCGCTATTTTTAGCTTTGTATAATGCTTGATCTGCCCGCGATAAAAGGCGGTCGTAATCACCGACGTTGGTTGAGTCAGACAAGCCAAAACTGGCTGTTACACTTAACCCCTCACCAATGGCCGAAAAGTCATGCTGTGCAATGCTCTCGCGCAGTGCTTCGCATATGATTTTTGCTTCGCCGGCGGTTTTATCTGCAAAAACAATTGTAAACTCTTCACCGCCCCAGCGTGCTATATGCTGGTTTTCTTGGCAGCCATTTTTAAGCAGCTCTGCAATAGTACAAATCACTTTGTCACCAATAATATGCGACCAGTTATCGTTAATCCGCTTAAAGTGATCAATATCCAGTATAGCTATGGCTAAAGGCCGGTTTTGCTGTTTGTAAGTGGCAAAGTTATGGGCAAGCCAGCTATCAAAAGCACGCCTGTTAGGCATGTCGGTAAGTTGGTCGTGCGTTGCTTGATATGCAAACGCATTGGCTTGTGTTTGTAGGTCTTGCGTTTGTTTTTCTACGCGATTAGTCAGCTCTATTTCTATTTTTTTGTAGTGGTATAAACGGTATTTGTATATAGCAAAAATAACCATTAAAAATAATACAAATACTGCAAACTTAAATTGCGGTTTTTGCCAAAAAAATGACTGAATTACAATATTTATAGCTTGCTGATTATCTTGCCACTGTGCGTTAGGGTAACTTGCTCGTACCATAAAGGTATATTCCCCAGGCGGTAAGTTAGTGTACTCAGCACCGGTCATATGTTGGCGATTAACCCATTTATCGTTAAAGCCCTTTAATTGGGTTTGAAAATTTAATCGCTGCGGCATAATAAAGCTCAGCCCTGCATAATGAAACGATAAACGAGAAACCCCCGGAGGCAAAAATACCGACTCTCCTTCAAGCGGAAGCGCAATAGGCTTACCATCTACAAAAATATTTTCAATAATGGTCGGCAGCGCAATTTGCGTTGATGCTTGTAAGCGAGCTGGTTTTACGGTACTCACCCCCTTTGCGGTTGCAAACCAAATACTCCCATCGTTGTGCGTTACAGCCGAAGGGGTTGAACCTCCATTGGCCTGCGCACTTAACATCCCATCGCCTTCATCATACAGTTGATAGTTAAGCACGGGTGCTTTAGCGCTCGCGGGAGCGTCGAGGATTTGCTGTATATGATTTTTATCGATTTGAATAATTCCGCGATTGCTCGAGAGCCAAAATGAGCCATTGTGCGGCACCACTTGAAATAGTTTATCGATAGGTAAACCTTGCTCTAAGCCAAGCATGGCCATTTTTCCGCTTGTTAGCTCATAGCGCACTAAACCTCTATCTGTGGCCATCCAGGTATAGTTATCATCAATATAAAACCCAAACGCATATTGAGCAGAAAACTCACGAGGGAATTCAACCGTTGTAAACTGCTCACTAACAATATCAAATACCACCACCCCATTGCCGGTGCCTACCCAAATATTACCTGCGTTATCTTCACTAAGTGCAAGTACAAACCCACTTGGTAAGTCTTTTTTATTTGTAAATTGATCTAAGCTGCCATCTTCATTGATGCGCGTCAGCCCCATAGCAGAGCCTATCCACAAACGGTTTTTAGAATCAAATAATAAAGCCCTTACTTCGTTACTTCCAAGTCCAGTGCTACGATTAATAAACGGCGTAAAGGTATTATTAACTATTTTTAAAACACCTGAGGTATACGTACCTGCCCACACACTACCATCGGGTGCTTCGTGTAAACTGAGCACAGAATAAGGACTGCTTTGTTTAGAGCCTGAAACCAAGGTAGCGCGATTATTTTTTATTATATTTAAGCCAGAGCTTCCCCCCACCCATAAACTGCCATCGGAGTGAGAAAGCACTGTGCGGGTATAATCCCCCGCTAAACCTCTTTTTTGGGTCCACGATGAAAACGGCGACTCACGCAGACGAAACAACCCGGCGTTAGTGCCAATCCAAATACTGTTTTCTCTATCTTGTAACAAAGATAAAATACGGTTGGCGGGTAATCCGTTATTGGCATCTAACTGCTCTACGCCATCAGGAGATAACCTAAACACCCCTTTATTAATTGTGCCAAACCATAAGTCTCCATGGTTATCCTCTAGTAAGCTAGAAATAGATTCATTGCTAAGCTTTTCATGTATCGGCTGAAACTGCGCATTGGTTTTGATCCACGCGCCTTTTTCGCTTCCCACAATAAGCGAGCCACCACGGGTAATTAATAAGTTATAGACAGGTGCATTTGGTAAACCAAAGTGTGGTGTCATTAAGGTCGGTATTTTGTTGTGTATTTTATAAAGGCCTGCACTGGTTGCTGCCCAAATAACCCCATCGTGATCTTCTATAACGCGATAAGCACTCACATTTTTAATAATCGCAAGGTCGGTATCGCTGTTATGTTCACGATAAAACACGCCGTCGTTTTCAAGAGCTAACCATAGGCTTTGATCAGCACTTTCAATTAAATGATTAACCATGGTTGATGCTGATCGCTTGGTATCCCACTGCCTATGTTGATATAAGCTAATTCCTCCGCGCGACCCCGCTATGTATAACCCACCACTATTTGTGGGAGTGAGTGCCCTTAAACCCGAGTCGGGTAAGTTATTAATATGAGCACGGGTTAATATTGTAAACTCTTGGCCATTAAAACGTGCCAAACCTTCCCATGTAGCAACCCATAAGTAGCCATCATGGGTTTGCGTAACGCTATTAATACTGTTGTGGGGCAATCCAGAGCGGGTATTCCATGTTTCAGAAAAATAATCACTTAACGGTAAACGGGTTTGCTCTTGGGCTTCACATAAAAACATGACGAAAAAAGAACATAAAATGCTTAATTGTCTCATCATCAACTGCCTTAGTTATTCTTTTACTTGTGTGTAAGCGTTTTATCGTTATTTAAAAGGAGTAGGAAAGAATTTACTTGGCACTGAGCACACCAATATTGTGCGCTCCAACAAAGCGTTAAAATCCCTATACGCATTGGGTGAATACACTAGGGTTTGTTTAAGCGCTAAAAGCGCGTTAATTAAAACTAAACAATAGCGTAAACAACTAATAATAAGTGCTAAAAAGCACCTTAAATAAGTCGCTAAAACTTAATGTCGTAAACGTATCAGCTAATCGTTACAAATTAACTTATATCGCCTATCTAACTAAAAATACTACCATAGCAAATAAATACATTGCATTAACTAAATTCAATTAATCTTTACAAAAGTCGTCAATATTGTTTTGTAATACGTTTATAAACGCTGCGACGTGTAAACCGTCCATTAGCGAATGATGCACATCAATCGAAAACGGCATTAGGCCCGTGGTTTTATCGTATTGACCAAACACAAATTTAGGAATACCTAAACTTTTCCCTTCACTAAAGGCATGCGAAAAACTACTAAAGTTCAGCCAAGGTAAAACCGATATATGTATCAAATCGGCCTGCCCTTCGGTTTGATTAAACGCCTGAGAAAATAACGGTTGAGATTTAGCATTGGCGCTTATAGCTGTGGCGTGCTGAGCAAATTCTTCAAGGCAAGGCGAATAATTAAAGTAACTAAATATAAACGAATCATCACTAGCAAGCTCTACCACACTGGCTCTTACTTGCTTTAAGCGCCATGGGCATTCATTTATAATTCTTAGCATAATCGGGTTATAAGCGTGGCAGGCTTTTAGTGTGACATGTACATATGCTTGAAAAAAAGACAGTTTATTTTGTTTACAATATTCAAATAAAGGCTTGGCGTTAAGTGTTACGCACACATTAAAATATGGCTGGGTAAAGTTTTTAAATAATTCGAAGTGTTGTTGGCGAGGCCATGTATCAAGGTCGATGGGCTCCATTAAGGCGTTTGTATCAGTCATAATATCCATAAGCTTGTCGTTAACGATTAGGCCGGATTGCCATAAGGGTCTTGGCCACAAAATTACCACGCCATAGAGTATAAACAAAAAAGGCGTACCACTGTACGCCTTAGTTTAAATAAACGGGGTAAATTTACAGG
Source organism: Pseudoalteromonas sp. UBA6610 (assembly GCF_002433295.1). Taxonomy (NCBI): domain Bacteria; kingdom Pseudomonadati; phylum Pseudomonadota; class Gammaproteobacteria; order Alteromonadales; family Pseudoalteromonadaceae; genus Pseudoalteromonas; species Pseudoalteromonas sp. UBA6610. The sequence goes on from NZ_DJHW01000134.1 coordinate 8,241, forward strand.
CCGTTTTGAATTATCTCTTGCGCTAACTCATCGGCAATCAAATGCGTTGATTTTTGCTCTTTTTCACTACGGGTGAATATTTCGGTTAAGGTATCAAAAATACCTTCAACGTGTTTATTAGACGCCGCCTCACTGTAGCCTTGTGGTGCCGTTTCGTAATACACATTAATAATGCCACCAGCGTTAATAACGTAATCGGGTGCATACAAAATACCTTTTTCACGAAGTACTTCACCGTGACGAGACTGCGCTAGCTGATTATTAGCACACCCAGCAATAATGGTTGCCTTAATACGTGCAATGGTTTCATCATTAATGGTGGCACCTAAAGCACAAGGTGCGTATACATCAACATCAAGGTCGTAAATTTCATCAATACCCACCGCCGTAGCGCCAAAGTCATTTACTACGCGCTCTACAGCATCTTGATTGATATCTGTTACAAATAATTTTGCACCAGCTTGCGCTAAATGCTTACATAAACCATAGGCGACTGCACCTAAACCTTGTACAGCCACTTTAATGCCCGCAAAATCTTGATGCCCACGTTGGTGCTGTAATGCCGCTTTAATTCCTAAAAACGTACCGTAAGCTGTAAAAGGTGACGGATTACCGCTTTTTCCTTCCAAGCCCAGCACATAATTTGTTTCTTTATTCATTAATGCAACGTCATCACATGTAATGTTTACATCTTCGGCAGAATAGTAACGGCCATTCAATCGCTCTAATTGACGACCAAAAGCTCGAAATAACTGCTCTGACTTAATCTCTTTTGCATTGCCAATAATAACCGATTTACCACCACCAAACGGTAGGCGAGCAACCGCATTTTTATAGGTCATCCCTTTAGAGAGACGTAAAACATCGTAAACGGCATCTTCATCGTTGGCATAGTCCCACATTCTACAACCACCAACAGCAGGGCCAAGGTTAGTATTATGTACGGCAATAATTGCTTTTAAACCTGACGCTTCGTCAGAACAAAAAACCACTTGTTCGTGGTTATCAAATTCAGCTTGATTAAACACAGCCACTGTAATTACTCCAAAATAGTTTACCCGTGAGAGGGATGAGCGCTGGAAATTGACGAAACTTTACCACTTCATTTTTAAGGGTGCCACATAATGAGAAGTTAAACCCGTAAAAAGCGAGCCTTGTGAATTAATAAATCTAAATAACAATAAAGTATGGATAGAAAATTCAACAAAAGGCACATAAATTAAATTTAAAGCTAACAACACCGTTAAAAAGCGCTTTCACATTTACGTGAACGTAAAGGTAATGCCAAGTGTAAACCTTGTATTACACAGCTCCCCTCCCAGCAAAGTCGCACAGTGTATAGGTTTATGAAGAAAAAAGCAGATTTACTGTAACTGGTCTGAGGTGTTTATTTGAAGGGGCAATTTGCGCTTTTTTAATATTTCATAAAACAAATACAAAAAAAGCGAGCCTAAGCTCGCTTTGTAATTAGATTACGTAAACCTTTATTTAAGCTTGCCGTCTAGCTCTTCAATTTTAGCTTTCCAAATTGCAGGGCCTTGCGTGTGTGCGTTAGCACCTTCGCTGTCTACAGCAACCGTAACTGGCATATCTTCTACTTCAAATTCGTAGATTGCTTCCATACCTAAATCTTCAAAGGCAACCACGCGTGCTTTTTTAATTGCTTTAGATACTAAGTATGCCGCACCACCTACCGCCATTAAATAAACCGATTTATGCTCTTTAATCGACTCAACTGTAGCAGGACCACGCTCAGCTTTACCTATCATGCCTACAATGCCGGTTTTTTCTAGCATCATATCGGTAAATTTATCCATACGTGTTGCAGTTGTAGGGCCTGCAGGGCCTACAGCTTCATCACCTACAGCATCAACTGGGCCAACGTAATAAATAAACTTATTATCAAAATCAACGCCCTCAGGTAAACCTTCACCTGAATTGATCATATCTTGTAAGCGTTTATGAGCAGCATCACGGCCTGTTAAAATAGTGCCTGAGAGTAAAACAGTTTCTCCCATTTTCCACTCGCGGGTGTCTTCTTTAGTTAACGTATCTAAATTAACACGGCGAGTTCCTTCACCTACTTCAAACGTCACTTCTGGCCAGTCTTCTAGCTTAGGTGCTTTTAAATCTGCAGGGCCTGAGCCGTCTAGTGTAAAGTGTACGTGGCGCGTAGCTGCACAGTTAGGGATCATCACAACAGGTTTTGATGCCGCATGCGTAGGCGCTGTTTTTACTTTAATATCAACAACCGTTGTTAAACCACCTAAACCTTGCGCGCCAATACCTAGCTTGTTAGCACGTTCAAAAATTTCTAAACGCAGTTTTTCTTCCGTTGTTTCTGCACCGCGCTCCATTAATTCATGAATATCAACCGGGTCCATTAACGACTCTTTTGCCATTACCGCTGCTTTTTCGGCGGTTCCACCAATACCTATACCTAGCATGCCTGGCGGGCACCAACCAGCGCCCATTGTCGGTAGCGTTTTTTCTACCCATGCAGCTACATCGTCAGATGGGTTTAGCATAACCATTTTACTTTTGTTCTCTGAGCCGCCGCCTTTCGCTGCAACCATTACTTCTACTTCGCCGCCCGCCACTAAATCAATGTGTACAACTGAAGGGGTATTATCTTTAGTGTTTTTACGTGTGCCAGCAGGGTCAGCTACAATAGAAGCGCGTAGTGGGTTATCTGGATTTAAATATGCGCGACGTGTGCCTTCATCAACCATTTGTTGTACGGTTAAATCTGTTTTATCCCACTTAACATCCATCCCTACTTTTACAAAACAGGTAATAATACCCGTGTCTTGACACAATGGACGCTTGCCTTCAGCCGACATACGCGAGTTAATTAAAATTTGCGCGATTGCATCTTTTGCAGCCTTGCTTTGTTCTTTGTTGTAGGCTTTTTCTAGCGCTTGAACAAAATCAAGGGGATGATAAAAAGAGATATATTGCAACGCATCTTCAATGCTATCAATAAAGTCTTGCTGACGGATTGTACTCATAGTGGTTCCTTAAGTTAGCGTTACGCTTAAGCGTAATCTATACCAAACCGGTGACGGTGGTTTGCACTGTTTTAATTACAACGTAGATTTGATACTAAACGCTGCCAAAAAAATTTGACTTATGATACCCTCCCAGCCCGTTTCGAGCCAGTTCTTAAAGGGGCAGTAAATGCTAAACAATGAAAAAAATTGTGTAAAATTAGCCATAACACAAAACTGCATTGATGTTTTCGCGCATTTTGCGCATTTACCCTATGCCGTATTACTAGACTCAGCCAATAGCGAGCACATAAATAGTCGCTTTGATATTATTGCGATAGAGCCTCACGCTATTTTAGAAGTAAACAATAATCAAAGCGTATTTAATCAGCAGCTTGACTCGCGTAGCCCCTTTACAATAATGAACGAAGAACTAAGTAAACTTAGCGCGCAAAAAGCCGCTAATAACCTGCCTTTTAACGGCGGCTGGCTTGGTTATTTTGGTTACGATTTAGGGCGTATTATTGAGCACATGCCACGCACGGCAAAACACGATATAACTTTGCCACAAATGGCCATTGGCCTTTATTTAGATGCGCTGATATTTGATAAACACCAGCAAAGCTGGTTTTACATTTCTCAACCTGAGGTGAACCGTTTAGCGCTTTACCAGCAATATTTAGCAAACGATCTAGTAACAGCACAGTTTTCGCTCACCAGCGATTGGCACTCAAATATGAGTGAGCATGAATACGCTGACAAATTTGCGCAAATACAAGATTATTTAAAAAGTGGTGATTGCTATCAAATCAACCTAGCACAGCGATTTAGTGCCGGTTTTAAAGGCGACCCTTTCCAAGCCTACAAAGTATTGCGTGAGGCTAATAAAGCGCCATTTTCTAGCTTTATTAACCACCCACGTGGCGCCATTTTATCAATATCGCCAGAGCGCTTTATTGCAGTTCACGACAATATAGTTGAAACAAAACCCATCAAAGGCACTTTGCCACGCATGGCCGACGCAATCGCCGACCAACAGCAAGCCAGAGCCCTTGAAAACTCAACCAAAGACCGCGCAGAGAACGTAATGATTGTTGATTTACTGCGTAACGATTTAGGTAAGGTTGCAAAACCTGGCTCTGTAAAGGTGCCCTCACTTTTTGCTATTGAGAGCTTTCCGGCAGTGCATCACTTAGTGAGTACCGTAACGGCAGAGCTAGATGAAAGTAAAACGTGTGTTGATCAACTTGAAGCAGCATTTCCCGGAGGGTCAATCACTGGCGCGCCTAAAATTAGAGCTATGGAGATAATTGAAGAGCTAGAGCCTCATAGGCGTAGTATTTACTGTGGCTCTATAGGTTATTTAAGCGCCTGCGGTAATATGGACACCAGTATTACAATCCGTACATTGGTTTGTCATAACGAACACATTTATTGCTGGGCCGGTGGTGGTATTGTCGCTGATTCTAAAGTCGAATTGGAATACCAAGAAACATACGATAAAGTGAATAAAATACTTCCTTTATTAAAACAGTAGAACGCTTTGAATAGTGAACATATTATGGCGCGGTTTCAGCTAAGCCCTACTCCCGCGCCAAATCAAATAAAAGATACCCGTAAAAAGCGTGCCAGTGCGGTTATGCTGCCTATTATTGATGTTGATAACCACGCGCATATTTTATTGTGCAAACGCCCTACTTATTTACATCATCACCCTGGGGAAATTTGTTTACCCGGCGGTAAGTTTGAGCAAAGCGATAAACACCTGCGCACCACAGCGCTTCGAGAACTACACGAAGAGCTTAATATAGCGCCAAGTAATGTTAAAGTGCTCGGGCAGCTGCCACAATACTCTACCCTAACAGGCTTTAGCATTAGCCCATTTGTGGGTTTACTTGATGAACACACAATATGGGAGAACGATTATAATGAAGTGCAAGCTAGCTTTTTACTGTCGCTTACCCAGCTTTCAAACGAGGCCAATTGGCAGCCTATTCCTTTTCAACGTTTTGGCAAAACCATCACCTTGCAAGGGTTTAGTACACCGCACGGATTACTGTGGGGAGCAACGGCTAGCATTATAAAAAACTTTACAAAACAGCTTGCCCTACCAGTGTAAAACTTACTGCCAAATAGTTACATAATATAGAATTAACGTTATGATACTCGACCGTTCAAAGAACAGCTTTCGGGCTGAGTAAATAAAGTAGAGACCCATAGTATGATCAGTGCATTTGATATGTTTAGCATTGGTATTGGCCCATCGTCGTCACATACCGTTGGCCCAATGCGTGCCTCGCGCTTATTTGTTAATGACCTACAAGAGCAACAACTTTTAACCTCTGTTACCGATATAAAGGTAGAGCTTTATGGCTCACTGGGTCAAACCGGCGTAGGCCATGGTTCTGGTAAAGCCGTTATATTAGGGCTTGCCGGCTACGACCCAGAAACAATAGATGCCGATTTAGTTGACGATATCCTTGCCACCATTGAAAAAGAGCAAGTGATATACCTCAACCAAACCCATAAAGCGAACTTTCCTAAGCAAGGGGCTATTGTTTTTCATCGCCGCAAAACCTTACCTAAGCACTCTAATGCCATGGAAATTATTGCCTCAAACAATGGCGAAAAAGTATATAGCAAAGTGTACTACTCTATTGGCGGCGGCTTTATTGTTACCGATGAAGAATTTGAAAACGAAAAACAAGCAGCCCTTGATATACGCGAGCAAAACCCGGCTCCTTACCCGTTCGAAAGTGCAAAAGATTTACTAGAGCTGTGTAAAGAATCAGGCTTTAGTGTATCTACTTTAATGATGCATAACGAAAAAACGCTGCGCAAAGAAGACGATATTAAAGACGAGTTGTTTAATATTTGGCAAGTAATGAAAGCCTGTATTGAACGTGGCATGCGCACCGAGGGAATTTTACCAGGTGGTTTAAAAGTTAAACGCCGTGCACCTAGTTTGTATTTAAAGCTAAATGTAGAAGTGAGTAATGACCCACTCAGAGCAATGGATTGGGTGGATTTATTTGCCTTAGCTGTAAATGAAGAAAATGCCGCGGGTGGGCGCGTAGTCACGGCGCCAACAAATGGTGCTGCGGGTATATTGCCGGCCGTTTTAATGTACTACCACACATTTATTAAAGAAGTGGACCGCGACATAGCCACACGCTATTTATTAACCGCAGCGGCGATTGGTATTTTATACAAAAAAAATGCCTCTATTTCGGGCGCAGAAGTAGGCTGTCAAGGTGAAGTAGGTGTTGCCTGTTCAATGGCAGCTGGCGCACTCACCGAAATTGTTGGTGGTAATGTAGTACATGTTGAAAACGCCGCCGAAATAGGCATGGAACATAATTTAGGCCTAACTTGCGACCCTGTAGGCGGATTGGTACAAGTACCGTGTATTGAGCGCAATGCCATGGGCGCCATTAAAGCAATTAATGCCTCTCGCCTAGCAATACGTGGCAGTGGCGAGCAAAAGGTGTCGCTTGATAAAGTGATTAAAACCATGCTCGATACCGGTAACGACATGAAAACCAAATATAAAGAAACCGCTCGCGGTGGATTAGCGGTAAACATTATTGAATGTTAAGCATATAAAAACAAAAAACCGCGTATTTTAGCAATACGCGGTTTTTTAATATTTATATAGTTAAAGTCTTACTATTTTACTGGCAGTTCTATGTCGGCAAATAACGCATCAACATCTTCTTGATTACGTAATAAGCTTGCTCGCTCTACTCGCTCTTTAGTTAAATGCGGGGCAAAACGCTCAATAAAGTCATACATATAAGTACGTAAAAAACTGCCCTTTCTAAAGCCAATTTTAGTTGTGCTAGCTTCAAATAAATGGCTGGCATCAATACACACTAAATCTGTGTCACTTAATTGATCAACGGCCATTGAGGCGACTACACCTACACCTAGCCCTAACCTTACATAAGTTTTAATTACATCGGCATCGGTTGCAGTAAACACAATGTGCGGCTCAAGGCCGTGCGCGTTGAATGCTTTATCAAGCTCAGAGCGCCCAGTAAACCCAAATACATACGTAATAAGCGGATACTGCGCTATATCAGCAACGGTTAAATTGTCGGCCTTTTGTGCTAGTGGATGATCTTTTGCCACCACAATGCTGCGGTTCCAATGATAGCAAGGCAGCATAACTAAATCTGAGTATAAATGAAGTGCTTCAGTTGCAATGGCAAAGTCTGCGTCACCGCGCGCTGCCGCATCAGAAATCTGTTGTGGTGTACCTTGATGCATATGCAGCGAAACAGCTGGGTATTTTTTCATAAAGCCCTGAATAACACTAGGCAAAGCATAACGTGCTTGCGTGTGTGTAGTAGCTATATTTAGTTTACCCTGATCAGGCAGCGTGTGCTCATTAGCAACCGCTTTTATACCTTCGACTTTAGATAAAATTTCGCGAGAAATGTTAATTATTTCTTCGCCGGCCCCCGTTACATGCGTTAAATGCTTACCACTGCGGCCAAAAATTTGTACACCTAGCTCATCTTCAAGCATGCGCACTTGTTTAGATATACCAGGCTGTGAGGTAAATAAACTCTCAGCAGTTGCTGATACGTTTAGCTTATGGTTTTGAACTTCTACGATGTATCTAAGTTGTTGTAATTTCATGGTTGCAGTTTTTAACGTTATTATTAAGCTTATATGATGGTAATACTAAGCAAAACCAAGTTTAATTTAGTTAAAACTTGGCAAAGTAAGCACGTATATTTTCATTATTTAAGCATTAAGGCTAGCATAATAAACCCGCTGCAGATAGCGATGTTTATTCAGGTTCAACTTATAATACATTATTCTTATATCTAATTTTTAACATATTTTTAAGTTAATCAGCGCAAAGCTACCCTCAAAGCATATATTTGATGTAATATAAAAAAATAGATTATGAATCCGAGAATTAAGCCATGATCGTTTCGATTATAATTGTGCTTATAGTGGCACTGATAGTGATTGCACTGTGGGTAAGCGCTGTACAGCAGCATAAAGAAAAGCAAGAAATTGAACGTCGCAAAGAATTAACAAAACAAAAAGCGATAATTGAAGAAACCGAAGAAGCACTTATGAATAGCGCTAATATTCCGCTTTCTGAAAACATTATACGCGTTTTACAACGTAGATGTTACGAAGCACTTAACGCTATGGTGAACCATTCACCTAATTCTAAAGCATTAAAAAGCAGAATGAACGAAGCTAAAGAAAAGCTAAGTGGTGCAGTACAAGGTAATAGCAGCGACAATTTATCGTTACCAAGTAACGATAAGCAGTTAGTCTCGTTAATTCAGGGCATAAAAAAGCTTAGAGTTATTATGCGCTCTGAGCACAGTAAAGGCCGTGTAGATAGCCAAGTATTTGCAGCAGAAGATAAGCGCCTAGAAAAGTTACAACTTAGAATCAACATAGAAAGCCAAATTAAACGCGGTTTATCTGCTCGTTCAGCGAGCATGGTGGGCTCTGCTAGGCAATATTTTGAAAAAGCCTATGCAACACTTAGTGCCGTTACCTATTCTGATGAATACGTAAACGCAAAACGCCAAGAAGTTGAAGCCTATTTAGAAGAAATAAGCACAGAACTAAAAGCATCAAACGCCACTGCCCTGAAGAAAAAAGCAGAAGCAGAGCAAGATGACTTAGACGTATTATTTGCACCTAAAAAGAAATGGTAATTTTAAATACCCAAAAGAAAGCCCATACATAATGTATGGGCTTTTTTGTATCTGTTAAGCTTTTACCAATGGGTAAATACTAACGTATTTTGAGGCACTACCTAGCGCTAACTACGTTATAAACGCTCATTTACCACAACATAGATACGCAAGGTATAACAATGCAGTGGCAATGAGTAATAGCCACTAAATAATAAATGTTTACCCACCCTCAAACTAAGCCTCTTAGCTAAAAGAATGGGTATTAGCTATTATGATAAAAATGCAAACTTGATAATAAATAACGCTGTTAAAATCCACACGCTAATACTAACCTGATCGCGTTTACCACACAGTACTTTAACCGCAGTATACGATATAAAACCAAGAGCAATACCGTGCGCAATAGAGAATGTAAGTGGCGTCATAAGCAGTACTACACTTACCGGAATTGCATCGCTCATGTCATCCCAGTTTACAAACTTAAGGTTTTGCAGCATTAATACCGCAACGTATAAAATAGCACCCGCTGTTGCATAAGCCGGCACCATTTGCGCAAGCGGCGCAAAAAACATCATTAGTAAAAAGCATATACCCACAACAACAGCTGTTAAGCCAGTACGCCCACCAACCGATACACCGGCTACAGACTCAATATAAGAAGTAGTGGTAGAAGTACCTAACATTGCACCCGCAATAGTAGCTGTACTATCGGCACTTAAAGCACGCCCTAAACGTGGCATATTGCCTTTTTCATCGGCTAAGCCTGCTTTTTGAGTTACCGCAACTAACGTGCCTGATGTATCAAATAAATCAACAAACAAAAACGCAAAGATTACACTCAGCATAGAAAGCTCAAAGGCCGCTGCAAAATCAAGTTGCATGAAGGTAGGTAAAATAGACGGTGGCATTGACATTACGCCGTGGTACTCAACTAAGTCGAGGCTTAACGCAATGCCCGTTACTAGCAAAATGCTAATAAGTACGCCGCTTTTTATATCACGATAAAGCAAAGCAGCAATGACAAAAAAGCTTAAAATAGCTAATAAAGGACCTGCCGAAGTAATATCGCCAAGCTGTACTAATGTAGCTGGGCTTGAAACAATAATGCCTGCATTTTTAAGCGCAATTAACGCTAAAAACGCACCAATACCAGTGGCAATAGCCTGCTTTAAAACCAAAGGAATAGCATTAATTATCCACTCTCTGACCTTAAACAAACTTAATATTAAAAATATACAACCAGACATAAATACCGCACCTAATGCAGCTTGCCAGCTATAACCCATGCCCAGTACAACACCGTAAGTAAAAAACGCGTTTAAACCCATGCCCGGCGCAAGTGCTAAAGGGTAATTAGCCCACAATCCCATAATAAAACAGCCAATAGCAGCCGCAATACAGGTAGCAACAAATGCAGCACCTTGATCCATGCCTGCTTCCGCAAGCATTGCAGGGTTTACAAATACAATGTAAACCATAGTAATGAAAGTAGTGATTCCAGCAATGCTTTCGCGTCGCACATTGGAGTTATTTTCGCGGAGTTTAAATAGAGCTTCGAGCATAATAGACTTGTGATAGTAAAAAGTGACGTGATTTTACCATAAAATTAAGTATAAACAGGACATTTTACCTTGCGATATACTAAACTGTTGACGTAGAAACTATAAAAAAGAAAATATATGAATAAGACTCAGCCTAGCGGACAAGACTTAGAGCAGCAATTAAACAATATTTTAGATTTTGTAACACAGCCTACAAACCACAGCGCTGAAAACAATAGTGATGTAAGTGAGCAAACAACACTTAACAAAGCACTGTATTATTTAAAGCATAACCAAGCACCGTTGGCAGCTAAGTGGATGCGCCTTGCCGCAATGGCCGGAAATCATCGCGCCCAGTTTTATTTAGGGTTATTTTTTGTCAAAGGCCAAGGCGTACCAAAAAGCGTATTTCACGCAGCAGCATGGTTAAGTTTAGCCAGCAGCCAAGGCTATGAACCGGCAACCGCTGCTTTAGATGATTTAAGAAAATATATCGACACCAAACGTCTTAAAGACGCTCAGTGCTATGCAGCCAGCTTGTATGAGCAAATCCACCAAATTCAGTTTGCCCACTTAATCCCAAAAAATGACTAACTACTGTATAGCTAACAGCTAAGCACTGTAAAACACACTAAAATAACTGAATAGCCATCCCTTAAGTACTGTATAACGCTGCTACACTTTATACAGTACTGCAAACACCCTCAGCTTTCACTTACACGGCTTAAATTATAACTCACTGTTTTTAAAGTGTTATTTTATTGTTTATTTTTTAAAACCATTAACTGTATAAAAAATAACAAAAAACGCTTGCACACAACAACTGTATAAACTACTGTATACGTGTACTGTATATAAACCCAGTGAGTGAGAACTATGCTACAGCCAATTACCGTAAGAACCGTTAAAAGTTACCAACAACATGATGAAAGTGAGTCGGTAAACTTAATAAAAGTAGAAGATGAAATTTCTGCTACGTTTGAAATGCTAAAAGTGTTGCACCAATACAATAGCTCTAACGCGTGGACCTTACTGATTGCGCCCGACCATGTGCCTAGTAAAGCCTTGCTAGATAGCTGCTCTATAGATACCAGTAAACTGCTTGTAATAAGACAAAAGCATTTAGTAAATTTAGAGTATGTGCTTAATTCAGCACTTCATAATGGTAACTTTGCAGCCATTATTACATGGACCGATATAGTAAGTGAGCAGCAGCTTGTTAATTTATCGCTTAATTTAGACAAAAGAAGCGCTAAGCTATTTTGCTTTACTAAAAAAACCAGTACTACAGCAATATCACTTACTCAATAAGCTTGGTAAAATACATTTTTAATTTATGTTAATTAGTATTTTATGAGTGTAACCAGTACTAGCGCTTGCTTATGCAACAGTCAGCTTAATTATGGTGACTGTTGCCAGCCTTATCATCTTGATATAAAAACCCCAGCAACACCTGAGCAACTAATGCGTTCGCGCTTTAGTGCTTATGCATTAAAAAATGCATCTTATGTATTTAAAACTTACGCCAAAGAAAAACAAGCACAAAACCCAGTAAATGAAATTGCTGACTTTGCCAATAGCTGCCGCTTTGTAAAATTGGTTGTGCGCGATACGCAGCAAAGTGATGAGCGAGGTTATGTTGCCTTTAACGCGTATTATTTTTACCAAAACTTATATTGTGAATTGGATGAGAAATCAGACTTTATAAAAGAGGACGGTGAATGGCGTTATTTAGAGGGTATTATTAATCCGGTCGCCGATATAAAAGTTGCCAGAAACGACCCCTGCCCATGTGCAAGCGGTAAAAAATATAAAAAGTGTCACAGTGTATAAAATAAGCTAAATACTTAGCATAAAAATAGCTTTTTATTTAAGCGCTACTCTATACCACTAACATGTTAATAACTGCCATAAACAAAAAATGGACCATCTAGGTCCATTTTCTACAATATTGCTATTGGTTATTCATCATCATCTAGATCGAACGATTCACGCTGCGCAGGTCTAGCTAAAATCTCAACATAGAATGAAGTAAGCGCCTGCTTTTCGATTTCGCTGATCTTGTTGTTAATTTCAGCTACGTGAACAACTTCGGCATCATCGGCACTTGTGCCAAACTTACAGTCAAACGCCCAGTAATCAGCTTCAACAGGTAGCGTTTTATTGCGCTCTCTTTTCAAATATTTTTTCACTTCATGCTTTGCAGCATCAACCATACGAGGGTATTTGATTTTCTCATGATTTAGCGTGAATGTTTTCTTCATTACGTTCCTAATTACCTTGATTTAATGATAATGGCACTCAAGTCATACCATTTGCAGCCATTATAGCAATTGCATTTAATTTGTGGATGCTTTTTTTAAACAAAAAAAGAATTGTTCTATTTTATTGCATAACCGGTTATTAAATATAAGGTGTTTTAGGCTTTTAAAACGCACAAGTGTTAAATTATTTTTATGCGTTAGCAACAAGCAATGGCTTATGTATAGCCTCATTAGTTAAATCGTCATAAAATGCTGCGGCGTCCATTTGTGGACTTGCAAGCGCGGTGTGCGTGTCATTTAAGCGCCTGCGTACTGATAGTTCACAATTATCGATTACTGTTAAAGGAATATGTAACTTGTCATCTCTAATCGCTAGTGGCTCAGGCTTTAAGCAGTGGCTTAATTTTATTGCTTTCATGCCTGCTTGCTCGCCTTGTTGAACAATCATCGACGCGTGCTCTTGCCCTATGGTCATATCAAATTTTTCGGGAGCTAATAATTGCTTTGGTCCAGCACCAAAGCGCTCCCTTAACTGTTCTTCGTCTACATAAGCACTATGCGTTTCACTTTTTGGCAAGTGAAATTGACTAAAATCCAGCACATCGTGCGATAGCATCGCTAATAAAAGTGAGAATTCGCCTCTGCGATTTTCATGCACACTTTTATTTAGCCTGGTCTTTAGTTGACTCTCTGTGATTAACAAATCATCGATTTGCATAGTCTTTAGCCGATTATGATAACTGATAGATATTTATCGGCTTTATTTCAAATTTCTTTAGCTTTTTTCTTTACTTAAATACGCAGTTTGCTATTATCAGCGCCGTTGCATTGGAGGGGTTCCCGAG